>QMWA01000039.1 GCA_003661385.1 Thermoproteota archaeon
GCTAAGGCCATGGGGGTGAGCTTAGATAAGCTCCCAGCTGCAGCTGAGGCTGCAGCCAGGGAGAGGAGCAGGCTCAAGAAGGAGCTAGCTAAGCTCGGAGGCCAGCTGGCAGAGTACGTGGCTGAAGAGCTGGCTAGGAGCGCTGTGGAGCTGGGCAAAGTCAGGTACGCTGTAGGCGAGCTGAAGCTTCCGCCAGATGCCCTGAAGAAAGCTGCTCTCACGGCTACAGCTAAGAACCCGGAGCTGGTAGCCATCTTAGGCAGCGGAAATGCCCTGGCTATAGCTGCTGGAGCAAAGGCTGTTGAAGCTGGTGTGAGCTGCATACAGCTCTTCAAAGAGGCTACCAGGGGAGGTAAGGGAGGTGGTGGAGCGAGGTTCGCTCAGGGCGTAGCTGGAGGGAGGCTGGAGGAGGCTTTAAGGGAGGCTGTTGCAGCGCTCCGCAGGATGCTAGGTGTAGAAGCTCTCTAGCGTAGCCTCCTCTCCCCTCGATTTCCTGAGCAAGCTGCCGAGCCTGCTCCAGTCCCTGAACATAGCCTCCCTTAAAGGCGGCTTGTAGAGTGCTGCAGCAGGATGGTACATCGCGACAACGGTGGCCTCACCGTAGTCTAGCGTGCCCTTGAAGGCTTTGCCGTGTATTGAGGCTATAGCTCTAGGCTTCACCCCGATCCTGCTTAGGATGTATGCTGCTGAGAACCTGCCTAGTGTGCATATCAGCTTAGGCCTTATGTGGGAGATCTGCCTGTCTAGGAAGGGGGTGCAGGCCTCTATCTCGCTTGGGAGAGGGTCTCTGTTGCCTGGTGGCCTGCACTTCAGCACATTCGTTATGTAGACTTCTTCTCTTGAGAGCCCCGCTGCAGCGAGCAGCTCGCTTAGCAGCTTGCCAGCTGCCCCTACGAAAGGCCTGCCCTGCTGGTCCTCGCTTCTCCCAGGTGCCTCCCCGACTAGCATGACCTCAGCGTCCTGAGGCCCCTCTCCTGGAACAGGGTTTGTCCTGGTCTTCCAGAGGCTGCACTTCCTGCACTCAGCTACCTCTCTAGCTATCTCTTCTAGCTCCCTCCCCATGTCGACCACTATATGACGAAGAGCTCCCTCTGGACTCTTCTAGTGCTCAGGCTTAAGTCTCCTACCTTAAACCTCCCCCCACCATAGAGCTCAGCCTCCTCTCTGCCGAAGTAGAGGGCTGCAGCTATCCTGCCGACGGCATCAGCCTTCATTATCCCGCTTCCACTCAGGCCTGTCGCCACTATGAGCCCTGGCTCCTTTAGGACTACTGGCTGAGCATCCAAGCTGTTCACAGCGTATAGGCCTGCGAAGGCGCTAGCTGGCCTAGCTCCCCCGAAGTGAGGCATGTACTTTGAGAGCACAGGGTATATGCCATAGCTGTAGAAGTCCTCCTCAGGCTGAGGATCCTCCTCTAGCTTGAACGCCCTCCCAAGCTCGTCCCCGAGCCCAACCCAGAAGCTGATCTCCTCCAGGTTAGGCCTCACGTATATCCCGTTAGGGAGTATGGTCATGGGCAGGCAGCCTTCCTCGTTGAAGCCCTTCACCCTGAGGAGGTCAGCTAGCTTGCCTGACTTGGCTGATATCACGAAGACTTGCCTCTTCTTTGGCTTTGTCAAGCAGTCCACTCCAAGGGGGTCCAGTAGCTGATAGGACCAGGCTCCAGCTGCCACTATGGTCATGTCAGCTCTTATCTCGCCTTTGGTCGTGTCTGCTCCAGCTACCTTAGCTCTCTGCCATGGGTAGGGCTCTCCTGGCATCCCAAGCTTCTCCTCAGGCTCGAAGAGGAGCCTCTTCACCTCTGTGTTGTACATGACTTCTCCACCTAAGTCCCTATACTCCTTCTCGTAGTACTTCACCAGGAGCTCTGGGTCTAGCTCACCTGCCTTGATGCACTGCACACCGACCTCAATGTCCTCTAAGCCAAGCTCCCTGGCCTCCTCGTCGACAGTCACATTGGCCTTGAGCCCTATCTTCTCCTCAAGCTCGCCTGCGTCATAGACCTTGTACTCGAGCCCTCTCCTCCCCATCTCCTCTATCACAGGCTTGAGCCTCTCATACTGCCTCCCAGAGAGCAGGAAGAGGTAGCTTATGGCCTTGAGCTTCAGGTCAACTCCCTTGCTCTGCAGGTCCATGTAGAAGCTGACTGAGCTGTCAGCTAGCAGGAAGTTTGTCTCAGAGTAGAAGAAGTTCCTGAAGCAGGCAGCGCTCCTGGCTGTGTTACCTTGGCCAGCTGCACCATACTTGTCCACCAAGAGGACCTTGAGGCTGGGATCCTCCCTCTTAATGTGGTATGCTGTGCTACAGCCTATTATGCCAGCTCCCACAACGAGAACATCATACACAAAGCTCACCACCTCACTATTGTAGAGTAAAAAGCTTTTCCACTAGCCAGCTGTAGGCCCAGCGCACCTGAGCTTGGAGCGTTGATCGGTTGGGGGAGGCAACTGTTAAAAGCCTGTGCCTGTTAGCGAGCTAGTGGTGGCATGAGCTCTGATGTGTATGATGTGGTGGTTGTTGGAGCTGGGCCAGCTGGCTTGACTGCCGCGATATACGCCTCCAGGCTCAAGCTGAGAACCCTGGTGGTAGGCGCCATACCAGGAGGCCTCCTCACTGAAGCATACATCATAGAGAACTACCCTGGATTCAAGTCGATAAGAGGCTTCGAGCTGGCATCGAGGATGGTTGAGCATGCGAGAGAATGCGGCGCCGAGATCCTGGAGGGCCAGAAGGTGGTTAAAGCCAGGAGGGCAGGTGAGCTCTTTGAGGTGGAGACAGACTGGGGTGAGGTCTACAGGAGCAGAGCTCTCATACTAGCTTACGGGCTGAAGAGGAGGAAGCTAGGCGTGCCAGGTGAGGAGAAGCTAGCTGGCCGAGGCGTAAGCTACTGTGCAGTCTGTGACGCACCGCTCTTCAAGGGCAAGGTCGTAGCTGTCGTAGGAGGCTCAGACTCAGCTGTAACTGGGGCACTGCAGCTTGCTGAGGTAGCTGAGAGGGTCTACATAATATACAGGAGGGGGAAGCTGAGAGCTGAGCCAGTTTGGGTCGAGAGAGCTCTCAGCAACCCCAAGATAGAGGTGATATACAACACGAATGTCGTGGAGATAGTAGGGGAGGAGAAGCTCGACCACGTCATCTTGGACAGCCCGTACAAGGGGAGCAGGGAGCTTAAGCTGGATGGGCTCTTCGTGGAGATAGGCTTCGAGCCAGACCCAACGCTGGCGAGGCAGCTTGGAGTAGAGCTGGACGAGGAGGGGCTCATAAAAGTGAGCCCAGACTGCTCAACCAGCGTGCCAGGGGTATTCGCTGCTGGAGACGCGACCACAGGGTCAAACAAGCTGAGGCAGGTGGTGACTTCAGCAGCAGAGGGGGCTATAGCAGCTGAAAGCGCCTACCTCTACCTAGCAGGGCAGAAGGTAGAGAGAAGGTAGCTTGCCGGAGAGCAGGCTGCTCCTCAAGGCTGCTCTCACCCTGCTAGCTGCATCACAGGCTATAGCTGTAGCGTCAGCTATCTCGGGGAGGAGGGAGCCAGGGTTCACTGCAGTAACCATGTCGATTGCAGCAGCCTCCATGATCCATGCAGCATGCACCTTAAGGTGGAGAGCTCCTATAGCAGTGGCGTTGGCGTCCCTCATAGGTTTCACAGTAGAGGTGATAGGGGTGAGGACAGGCTTCCCATTTGGCAGATATGTGTACAACTTGAGCCCAATGGTGCTAGGTGTCTCAGCAATAATACCCTTATACTGGTTTGTAGCAACCTACGCCTCATATTGGGTAGCCTATGCCACACTTAGATCCAGAGAGCTGCTGCTCTCAGCATACACTGGAGCCTGTGCAGCTCTATGGGATCTGGTGATGGATCCCGTGATGTCTAACCTGGTTGAGGCCTGGACGTGGCTGGATAGGGGCCCTCTCGGCATACCTCTGACAAACTACATCGGTTGGCTCCTTACCTCCATGCTCATAGCAGAAGTCTACAGGAGGCTAGGGCTTAGAGCTAGAGAAAAGCTTACGGAGGCTACAGGAGTGCTCACTTACCTAGCTCTGCTGTCCTCTGTAGCAGTTGCTTCAGCTGCACTAGGCAAGCCAAGCTACATCCTGCTGGGCTTAGGGGCTCTAGCAGCCTCAGCACTGGCTTCAGCTAGGCTGATTAAGGCCTAGAATGGCCTTCACGTCCTCCAGGTACCTCCTGGCCTTCCCAATCTCCTCCTCAACCTCCTCTGGGATATAGTCTCCTTCATAGAAGCACTTCATGTGCAGGTGGTACTCTCTAGCACCATACCTCTCTCTGAGCCCTGCTCTCTTCACCTCAGGGTCCTCAAACGATAGCTTACTGAGCGCTCTCCTCCTGCCTCTATGCGAAGCCAAGGCCTCCTCTGGCGCACCCTTAGATGCCAGCAGGGCGTTAGTGGCCTGGACGACAGCGTTCCAGGCCTTCTCAGCTGCATCTCTGAGGTAGATGTCAGCTCTGCTCCTCTTCCACCTCTCAAGCTCCTCAAGTGCAGCTTGCATGAACTTCTCAGCTTCAGCAATGTACCTGATAGCTTGCTCCATGCTACATCCCTAGAGGCAGCCTAGGTACATAAGCCTATGGCCTGTAGCTTTCCACCCACTCTGGCTGAGGTGGAGCCTTCCCTTGGTCTAGCATCTGCCTCCACTGCTCGTCTGTAAGCCTGTTCTCCTGAGGCCATGTGAACTCGTAGTAGCTTAGCACAGCTCCAGCTGAGGCCAGTAGCTTGCCGTCTGGGGTGGCGTATACCACTATGATCAGGTTGAAGTAGCCTGTCCCAACCTCAAGCACCCTATTCGTGTTGGGGTCTGTGAACACATCTGCTACCACACGTGGGTCCTTAAACCTAGGCTTCTCAGCTGAAAGCAGCCTCTCCACTGCTGATGGGAACCCCCTGATCACCTTGAGCTCCTCCTCTGAGAGAGGCTTGCCCTCAAGCTCCTTCACCGAGATCTCTTCAAGGCTCTTGAGGAGGTCAGCCAGCCAACTGAGCCTCTCTCCAGCTCCACCTGGCAGAACCCCCATCTTGCTTAAGCCATCACGCGTCGCTTCAGCTAGCGCTCTCAGCCTAGCGTACACGTGTGGGAGAGGCTCCACATACCCTGGGTGAGGTGGCTTAGCTGGCAGAGCCACCTTTGCAGCATAGGGCTGCTTAGCGTACAGTATGGTGTCATGCCTGAGGTGAGCCCAGCTGCCTAGTGCCGTCTCAAGAGACTTGTCAAGCCAGGCTTCTGTCCTCATGTATGGCGGGTAGCCCTCTCCTGGAGGCTGGAGCTCAGCTCTTATCGTGTAAAGCCACATCATGTAGAGGCTCTGAGTCCAGTTCTCTGCCTTCATGGAGCTCACATACCCCCTTAGCTCCTCGAGCTTCTCAGAGTACCCAGGGTACTTCTCAGCTTCCTCCTTGAGGTGCTGTAGCGCTCTGTCTGAGCCCAGTGCAGCCATCACATCAAGCCCCTTGACCATAGTCCTGCCAGCTACACTGGGGTAGCACAGCATCTGGTGTATGTACCCGTCTAGGATGAACCTCTGCCCCATGAACCTCAGCCCACCCATCCTCCTGCGCTCATTGGGGTACCATGGTGAGCTCACTATCCTAGACCTATCTACCTCCATGAGCTTGCTCCTGACCTCGCTGAGCCTCCCCCTGTCCTCAACGTCCTCTGGCTTGAACTCCCCATAGACATCCTTCATGGCCTTAGCGTAGTCCAGGAACGTGAGGTCGTCAGCGTAGCCTACTATGAAGGCTGTTGGAGCATAGATCCTCAGCCAAGTGTCTAAGGCAAGCTCTCCACTCGGGAGCTTAGTCCTCTGCATGAGGTAGGTGAGCAGCAGGGCCTGCGCCGTCTGGAGGTCAGCTAGCTCAGGCCTCCTCCTGTCCTCGAGCTCAAACCTCATCCTGCCAAGCCACATCATCGCCTTGAAGTACCTCCTCAGCTTCTCGCTTGTAGTGTAGTGGCCTCTAGGCTTGTACTGCGTGTAGTCCTCAGTGTACTCGAATATCGGGCTCCTAGCCTCAGGGCTCCTAGCCTCTGTTATCAGCTTGACCTCAGCTTCAACAAGCTCCCTGACCTCATCTGGCACCTTGAACTCTGGGTCAAGCAGCTTCGCTGCAACACTCAGGTAGGCTAGGTTCCTCAGCGAGGCCTCCTTCACAAGCCCACTAGACTCACTGAGCAGCTGGCTTTGGGCGTCAACCAGGGACCTGACGAGGTCTAGCAGCAGGCCATAGAAGACCTGCTCCTCTAGGTCTGCTAGGAGCTGCTGGAACAGCGCGTGGTATATGAAGAAGACGCTGTCAGCTGATATGTAGAGTGGCAGCCCAGCGTCAGCAAGCCCCTTATACATCTCAGCTAGGTCAGTGCTCCTCCAGTCCACAACCACAAACCCGTTTTCAAGCAGAAGCCTAGCTGCCTCACCTCTAACATACCTCCTGACGGCATCCCAGTTCTCGACCTCAGCTTCACTGAGAGGAAGCTTGTACTGAGGTGCTCTAGCATAGAATGACGGCTCCCTCAGCGCGACCACAAACCCCAACCTCCCAGCCTCAAAAGCTGTCGGGTAGGCGGCAGGCGTGCTTGCAGAGGGAGGTGGGGCTGGTGTGGGTCGTGTGGAGGGCTCTAAGCCAGGCCTCCACCTCCAGAGGGCTAGTGAAGCCAGGATTGCTAGAGCTATTGCTGCAGCTACCTTCCTTCCTCGCATCACACATCTCATGCACACTGCTCTCCATGCTGATAAACCTTCTCATATGCTTCAGCTTGCGCTAGAGCAGTGGGACTGCAGCAAACACCTTCGCATCGCCCACCAGGTTCTCTACCTTGGCGTACTCATTTGGCTGGTGGGCTGTCTCGTCTACAGTGCACCAGACTGCAGCTGGGTAGCCTCTAGCTCTGAATATGGCGGCGTAGGTTCCTCCACCTATCCCACCTGGCTTCGCCTCAATGCCTCTAGTGAGCCTTATGGCCTCCTGAAGCCTCTTCACAACCTCGCTATCTGGGCTGGTTGGAGGCGGGGCGTCTATCCTGTTTGTAGTAGAGACCTCCACCCTAGCTCCAGGATAGACCTTCTCAAAGACTTCCGCGACAGCCTCGGCTGCCTCAACAACGTCATCAAGCCTGTACTCTGGCAGTACTCTGCAGTCAAAGTAGAGCACGTCTACTCCAGGTATGGTGTTCACGTTCTCCACGTTAGCCTCATGCTTCGTGGGCTCAAACGTGGAGTAGGGTGGGTCAAATAGGGGGTTCTGGCTGCTGAACCTCGTCCTGAAGAGCTCGTCAAGGGCTATTGCGAGCCTCATCCCTATCCTGTGGGCGTTGAGAGCCCTGTGAGGCATGCTGGCATGCCCCTCCTTCCCCTCTACCCTGAGCTTCAGCCAGATGATCCCCTTCTCAGCTACCTCGATGAGAGACCCATCAGAGTTCCCTGCATCAGGTACAACTATCAGGTCATCCTTCTTGAAGCCCACCTTATCGAAGATGTACTCCAGCCCAAGCTTGCTCCCCGCCTCCTCGTCAGAGGCGTATATGAGCCCTATGGTGAGCTTAGGCTTAGCTCCAGCCTCAACCATGGCTCTAGCAGCTAGCAGAGTCGAGGCTATGGCCTGGCCATTGTCCTCTGCTCCCCTACCATATACCCTGCCGTCCTTGAGGACAGGCTTAAAGGGGTCAGTCTCCCATAGGCTTAAGGTTCCAGCTGGCACGGTGTCAAGGTGGCTGATCAGCCAAAGGGTCTTCTCGCTCTCCCCCTTGAGCTTAGCTATGATGTTAGGCCTCACTCCCTCAGGAACCCTGCTATCTGGCGCGTCAATCCTCTCGACGCTGAGCCCAATGCTCTCAAGCTCGCTCTCGATGAGCTGAGCTCTCCTGTACTCTCCCTCGCCGCCGAAGCTTGGGTTAACAGCCTTCTCCTCGATAACCTTCATCAGAAGCCCGACAGCCCAGCTGCTGAGCTCATCAACTCTCCTCAAGACATCATCTAGCACTAAACCACCACCAGCCATCAGCCACATGGTATAAGAAGTTAGCTTACAGCATCCAGCAGAGCACAGGAGGCCAGCTCTGCTGCTGAGCTCTATGCCAGCTGGATGCAGGCTCCACTGTGCTACGCTGAACCGCTGGCCTCTGAGCTCCTGCTGAAGAGGCTGAGGCGGTGTCAGCTTGGGCAAAAGATATTAAGCTTGAGCGGGGTTTGAAGTGGGGGTTGCTTGGACTCTAAGGACTTGAGGATACTGAAGCTTATTCAGGAGAACTGTAAGCTGACTGTCAGGGAGCTGGCTAGGCTCGTTAAGTCCCCTGCTACGACAGTGCACTCCAGGATCAAGAAGCTGGAGAGGGAAGGCGTGATAAAGGGGTATAAGGCGATAGTGGACGCTGGGAAGGTAGGCTTCAGGACTACAGCATTCATACTGGTATCCTTCTCGTACAATGGCTTATCTCAGAGGGAGGTTGCTAGGAAGATAGCTGGCATCCCAGAGGTTCAGGAGGTGCACATAATAACTGGAGACTGGGACATGATACTCAAGGTCAAGGTGAGGGATGTGGAGGAGCTTGGCAGGCTTGTCATAGACAAGCTGAGGACCATTGAGGGGGTTGAGAAGACGCTTACCTGCGTGGTGTTGGATACAGCGAAGGAGACGACAGAACTCCCGCTGCGAGAGCCCTAGTCCACAGCTACAGCACCCCACTACTTTATCCTCTCAAGGAGTATGGCTGGGCAGAGCTTTACGACGCCATCTATCTTCCCGTACTTCATGTGGATCAGCTCATTGAGGTGCTTCGCATCCCTAGCCCAAACCTCTATCATTATCATGTGGTCTCCAGTTGAGGTGAACACTCTCTTCACCTCAGGGAACTTAGCTAGCGCCTCGACTACAGCGAGGTACTTTTCAGGGATGACGTCAACGCCTACTATTGCGACTGTGTTGTAGCCCAGCTTGCTTGGGTCTATCACAGCAGTGTACTTCTTTATGACGCCTGCCTTCTCGAGCTTCTTGATCCTCTTCCTCACTGAGGACTCGCTTATCCCTATCCTCCTAGCTATCTCCACATAGGGTGTCCTGGCGTTCTCCTCTAGGATGCTGAGTATCATGAGGTCTTTGCTGTCCATGGCTGTCTCCTGCTTGCGAAGTTAATAAACCTTCAGGCTGAACTCAGAGTCAACTGCATGGCATAAGCTCCATGAAGAGGATGTAGCGTGTCACGATTTGGATGTATACTATGACATTTGGGACGAAAATCGTACAGAAAAAGGGGTTAAAGGAACAGCACACACAAGCCGAAACGTGGTACTATGGTAGGTGTAGGCCAGCTTGCCCCAGACTTCGAGCTAGATGCCTACTTCCCTGAGACAGGTGAAGTAAAGAAGATAAAGCTCAGCGGCTACAGGGGAGAGTGGGTAGTCCTCTGCTTTTACCCAGCAGACTTCACTTTCATATGCCCAACAGAGCTCAGAGCAGTCGGTAAGGTCTATGAGCAGCTCAAACAGATGAACACTGAGGTCATAGCCATAAGCACAGACACAGTCTACAGCACGCGCTAAGAAGCCTTTCATGGTTGAGGGATGAGGGCTTTGTGCTTGAGAGGCGTGAGCCTGAGGCCAGGAAGAGGCTTAAGGTAGCTAGCAGGCTTAAGCAGCTGTGTGAAGAGGCATCCTACAGGCCCTCGTGGCATCGGTGGCTCAAGCTGAGTCAAGAGAGTGTGAAGAGCAAGCGCTGGCATGCGCTGCTATCCACTTGAAGTACCTCCTATGATGTTTAGGAAGACCTCGCTGTACACCTTCCACTTCAGCTTCCCATACTCTTCAGTCTCCCACATGAACCCCTCCTTATGGAGCTGACATGGGAACTTGGTGCACTCAAAGCAGCACCTGACCCCTTTCTCTATGGCACACTTGGCGAATAGGCAGGTGTCCACGTGTGCATCGCAGCCCTCACATAGCTTCTTCACATAAGCTGGGCAGAGCTCACAGAGTAGGCCGCAGTAGGCATAGAGCACGTCACCTAGCTTTGGCATGCACATGCACCAGAAGCTGAGCTCAGTGTGCAATATTAAGGTTTTGGGGGTGGCGGCGAGGCTGCTAAGCCTGTAAGCCAGCTGCCCCAGGGGCTTCATGCTCCTTCAAGGCTTCTTCAAGCTCCCTGGATAGCCTCCTCAAGTAGAGGATTAGGCCTGCCATCACCACAGCTACCCAGCTGACTACAGCTACAGGGATGAACTTCACTGCCATGGCTCTTCCTGCTGCAGCCTTCAGGATGGACAGCTCTAGCAGGTACATCAAGACTGCGAGCAGTAAGGCGATGGCAGACATAGCCTCAAAGTACCTGTTCACAAACCTGCTCCTCTCACCAGGCGGTAGACCTCTGAGCCTGATGAAGAAAGCTGGCAAGCTGACCAGGTAAGAGTACTTGTTCACCAGGGTAAACCTGAACCAGACTATAGCCAGCACCAGAGCTGGGGCAATAGTGAACACAGCCACCATAGCCAGCAGGCTCCTCTTGCTACCGTACGCAGCTGGCCTCCCCTCCTCATCAAACCTCGTAGGGATCTTCTCAGGAAGCCTGCCATAAGCCAGGAGGACATGAGCCCACATGACAGCGACAACAACCACCGCCAAGACAGCTGCAGCTCTGCCAGCAGCCCCCATAGGCCCCTTAGGAGCAAGCTCACCACTCAAGCAGACCCCCAGCTTAAAGGCGTAGGCCTACTTAAAGGCTAGCGCACCACTGGTATGCTGCCAACATACCAACATGCTAGTTGCCTAGCACACTTCTGGTAGGTGCTACCAGTGGTATGTTGGCCTAGCACACCACTGGTATGTTGGCTTTCTTCCTCAGCTCATTGAACTCATCTAGGCTTAAGCCAGCTAGCTTAGCTGCCCTCCTGATGTCTCCTGCTTCCACGTAGTACTTTAGTGCAGCTTTTATCCTCGGTGGCTGCTTTTCTATGAAGCTCCAGTCTGCTTCGCTTCTCCTAATCCTCCTAGCCTCCTCATCCTCCTCTCTCCAC
>QMWA01000040.1 GCA_003661385.1 Thermoproteota archaeon
AGTATTAGGCCGCTGCACTCCAGGTGGCCTCTTACGCCAGGTTCCTCCCCTATGAGAGCTCCTCTAGCATAGACTGTGGCCTCGTCCTTTGCTACAGCCCTCGATATGACTTCCCCCCTAGCCTCCCTCCCCTTGAAGACGAGCTTCCCGCCCAAGTCCATCACTGAACTCCTCTTAGCTACTATAACGGTGTTCATCCTGCATTTGGCTTTCGCGCTCAGGTATGCTGCAGGGTAGGATTGAAGCGAGCGGACTGGAGCCAGCGTTATGTAGGTGCTTATGTACTCTCCTCCCTCCTCTACGACTACCCCTGTCCTAGGCCTAACGTCTAGGCCTGTTGACCAGCTGTGTATCATGGTGAAGGTCAGCTTCGCGTTCCTCCTGACATAGAACTCTGAGACCCCAAGGTGCGCTCCTCTGCGGGCTGCTGATGCGCACCCCGTCAGCAGGTGGAGCTCACTGCCCTCTTCTACGACCACAATGTTGTGTACTGGCTGAGCTATGCCGCTCCTGTATAGGAGGAGGCACGTCTGCACTGGGATCTCTACTCTGGTGCCTGGGGGGACATAGATGAAGTAGCCCTGTGCCTTCGCGAGCTCTACTGCAGCAGTGTACTTGTCAGCATCCACCTGAACTGCCTTCCAGTAGTAGTTTCTGGCCCAGCTGAGCTCCTCTAAGGCTTCTCTCAGGCTCATGATGAGCACACCATGCTTCTTCATCCAGTCCCTGGTGACCTCGAAGACCACCTTCTCATCGACCTGTACATAGCCTCCTCGCTCTCTCAGGTCAACTCCCACCTTCTCTGCTGCCTGCGAGTACTCCTCTGCTACCTCCTCTCTCGCATGGAGCTCTATGCTTCCCTCTGGGATCTCAAGTGACTTGAGGTCTATGTCGGGGCCGTACTCGGAGGGCTTATCCAAGGCCCTCCTCGCTCTCTCAGCCATCAAAGTCTCTCCTCAGCTGTTTGCTAGCGGCGTCTCGCACTCACGGCACCAGTCGAACCCCATCTCCAGGATGTCGTTTAGGACTGTCTCTGGGTCCCCTCTACAGGCTATCCTGCCGTCTATCAGGACGTAGGCCTTCGTCTTGGTTGGTATGTGCCTCATTATGTACCCGAGGTGTGTTACTATGAGGACTCCAGCTCCAGCCTCTAGCAGGCTGCTTATGGCCTTGCCTATGAGAGCTAGGTTCTCCACGTCTACTCCGCTGTCAGGCTCATCTAGCAGCGCTATCTTCGGCCTCTGTGAGAGCAGCAGGTAGAGCTCGCTTCTCTTTGCCTCCCCTCCGCTGAAGCCGACATTGAGGTCTCTGCTCAGCAGGCTAGATATGTTGAGGTCTACGCTGGGGAGCTTGCTGCCATGTATCTGAGCTATCCTGGTGGCCAGCTCACCTAGCTTCACCCCCTTTATGCTAGGTGGCCTCTGGAACATGACTCCGATGCCTAGCCTAGCTCTCTCGTCTACAGGCCTCCCTGTTATATCGACCCCATCCAGCTTGATGGAGCCCTTCACAACCCTGTATCCAGGTACCCCCATTATAGCGTTTATTATAGTGGTCTTCCCGCTCCCATTCGGGCCTAGCAGCACGTGGAGCTCTCCGCTTTGAACCTTGAAGCTCACATCCCTTACCACGATGCGGCTGGCGACCTCAACTGTCAGCTCTGAGACCTCGAGCGCAGCCATTTTGACACCACTGGAAAGCTTCCTGCTCTATGGCTTTAAAGGTTTGGTGGCGTACACGAGCTGCTGCAAGCGAGCACGGGATCATATGGCGTAAAGGTTTAAGATACCCTACGGTGGTTGGAGTCTAGGGGTGTGAAGGTTGAGCAGACATGCGCTCAGGTTGATTAAGGGCATCATCGACATGGCAGTCGAGAGGGTCATTGGAGAGCTGAGCGAGCCTGAGAGAGAGGAGCTCGACTACTACCTTGTGAAGGAGCTTGGCTGGCGTATGACCCCTGCTGGGTACGTGAGCAACCCAGATGACCCTGAGCTCTGTAGCGAGCTCGAGAGCAAGCTGAGGGAGTGCCTTGAGAGAGAGGACTGTAGGAGGTGGCTTGAGGAGCTTGTAGACTGGCTTGTAAGGGACTGGGCTAGAGAGAGGAGGGGAGAGGAGAAGGCTGTTGAGCTCCTGATGTATGCTTAGCTCGCACCAACCCCTTAAATACGGCTGTGAGTTAGCAGCATGGTGTCAGCTTGGCTAGGTGGGGCTGGGGTAGGCGTAGAGGTAGGATGGGAGGCTATGGGCTTGGGCCTGGCGGAGAGTGCATCTGCCCAAACTGCGGGTATACTGTCCCCCATGAGCGTGGAGTCCCATGCTACACCCTGAAGTGCCCCAGGTGTGGAGCTCAGATGGCTAGGAAGAGATAGCATGCATGCAGTAAAGCTCGGGGTTCCTGTGCTAGACGAGCTCCTCCCAGAGGGGGTCTTGAGGAGCTCGCTTATATCAGTCCAGGGCGAGCCAGGTACAGGGAAGAGCGCCATCGTAGCTGAGGTGGCCTATAGGTTCACGCAGCGAGGAGAGCCTGCTATAATGGTCTGCATGGAGGACACTGCCTTGTCGGCTGCTCAGAGGATCCTGACGCTGGGCTTCGACCTCACTAAGGCTCTTGAAGGGGGTCTTGTGTTCCTGGACTGCTTCTCCTACAGGATAGAGGAGAGGATAAGGAGGGCGAGGCTTAGCCCGTCGGTGAGCAGGCTCAGGGAGGCTATATCAGGCAGCACAGTATACATAGGCAAGCCCAGGGGCCCAGAGGACGTCTGGAGAGCTGTCCTAATGGAGGTTGAGAGCAGGGGGGTGGCTGAGAGGGGAGCTGTGGTCCTAGACTCCATCACAGAGTTCCTCACGAGAGTGGACCCTGTAGTCCTGCTTGAGTCGATGAAGGAGCTAAGAGCAGACCTCTGTAAGGGCTTGATGGTCCCAGTCTTCTACACAATGCACTTCGGCGTGTTCGATGAGTACAGGAGTATAATGGAGTGCTTTACAGACGGGATAATAGACTTGAGGTTCGACCCTAAGGGCATGAAGATGGGGATCTTAGCTAAACAGGTCAGAGTTAGGAGGATGAGCGGTGTCAGGCACCTCACTAAGTGGGTGAGCTTTGAGATAGTTAGGGGGGAGGGGGCTGTCAAGGTGTAGGCTGCTGCGAAGGCTCAGCGTAGCAAGTGGATGCGAGGGACGCTGGGCTTAAAGGCCGCATGGGGCGCCTTCTCCACTAGACCTCGATTCCGAACGCCTTAGCAAACTTGATGAACTTCCTGTACTCTCTTAGGAACTCCAGCCCCTTCGACGTGAGCACGTACCTGATGGAGCCCTCTGACTCAACTCTCCTCACCAGCCCTGACTCGATTAGGTTGTTGAGGTATTTGACGAGCCTTGTGTGGGATAGGTTTGCTCTGTAGAGCAGCTGGGTGATGGAAGCTTCCCCGTGCTCTAGCTCAGCTAGTATGTCAGCGTATATCTGTATTCTTGACCTGTACTTCTTAGTCACTAGCCTTCACCACCAGAGCTAGCATGGCTAGAAGAGAGATGAATGCCAGGAGCTGAGCTAGAGTTGAGAGCATGTAGAAGACCAGCGATAGGGGGGTGAGCAGGGCCAGTATGTGGCTTGCTAGCAGCAGTGTGAAGCCAGCTGAAACCAGCATGCTTTCCCTGCTGCGGGAGTAGAGCAAGTTCATCAAGGACTGTGCCACAACATATGTGAGGACAGGTATGGCAGCTAGCTCAAGGTAGGTGTTGTACACCAGGGGTGTTAGCCTCCTAGGCTGGCAGACGAAGGCTGGCAGAGCTGCCCTGCGGGCCTTAGGCTGCCTGCTGTATGCTGCTGCGAGGACGATGTAGGCAGCCAGCTTGGCAGCCATGTAGGCCACTGAAGCAACCCTGAGAGCTGCTTTAGCAGCTGAAGCAGAGCCTCTCGCAGCCAAGAGCAGGATGTAGAAGCTTGAAGCAGCTCTGAAGAGCATGCCAGCCCCAAGCAGGGTGAAACATATGTTCAGGTAGAGCATCCCCTTCATCTCAGTGACCCTATACGCCTTAAGAGCGTAGTAGCCTATCAGAAAGCTCAGTACAGAGCTCAGAGCCTCTGACATGATGCTGAACTTCAGCAGAGCAGGCATCATGCTGTCATCCTCCAGCTCTCCTGCGTACAGCCAAGGCTGCTACAGCTATACAGCACAGAAACACAGCGGTGATGCAGCCAATGCAGCGTAGCTTCCTCTGAGGCTCTAGCGTGAGTGCAGACGTGTACCCTGGAGTAGGCTGTATTCCGGTGCTTACATGGGTCAGGGCCCTTGTCTGAGATGGCATGACAGCCGCTGAGACTGTTATCAGGTCTGGTGCAAGCTCTGTAGTTGGGCTCTCCCATCTCACCGAGCTCACCTCCTGCCTAGCAGGCTTAGCTTGGTCTGGAGCCCACTTGACCTCAGCTATCTTGAGTGGGGGCTCCACCATGACCTCCAGCAGGTCTATCCAGCTCTCAGGCCAAGCAGACGTGTAGGGGTCTCTCATGGATATCAGGTATCCTGCTTCAGTCTGCTTGAAGTAGGGTGAGGCGTCAAGCCTGACAGCTATGACCACTCTCACCGAGTTGTCATAGTACTCCAGCTTGCCATCGCTATCTGCATCAAACCACACTCCCAGCTTGCTCTCGTGGACTTCACTGAGCACCTTAATGTAGTATGGGTCGACGCGAAACGCTGCTGACACAGCCTCTAGGGTCTTACGCTGAAGCTCGTGGTAGAACAGGTAGCTGTGCCTTAGATCCCAGGCGTCCACGCCATCGAGCAGGAAGGGGTGGTACCTGATGTCTACTATCGCAGTGGAGTTCCCTAGAAGCGTGATATGCCAGCAGACAGCTAGCGTGTACTCTGGTGGCTGGGCTAGAGGTGCTAGCAGCAGAGCTGTGAGGAGGAGCCTCAAGCAGGCACCACCATGCAAGGCAGCAGGACTTAAAAGTTTCTTTGAGCTAGCTGCATGCTGTGGTAAAGCCTCCTACCAGCATCCTGCCGCGGAGTAGAGCCCCAGCTAGCATGAGCAGGCGTTAGCAGCCTACAGCGCAGCTGAGCTTGGAGCAGCTTATAGTGCTATGCTAGCTCTCAGCATGCGTGTAGGGCTGTGGCAGATGTGGCAGGCTGCAGCTTCAGGTGAGCTGTGTGAGTAAGCTGCTCGAGAGCTTCCTTAGGCCAGCTGCGCTGGCATCTGAGCTCTTGGCCTGCTGAGAGAGGGCGGGACGGCTCTTATCGCCTGAGCGAAGTGCCTCATTCCCACAGGCTTCGGCTTGTAGTCTCCTCTTATTGCTATCATGGCTGCCTCTCTGCATACTGCTGCTATGTCCGCGCCCGTGTATCCTTCAGTCATCTCTGCTAGCTTCCAGAAGTCTACGTCCTCAGCTAGAGGCATCTTCCTGGTGTGTATCTGGAATATCTCTGCTCTAGCCTTTAGGTCTGGTGGCGGCACGTACAGGAGCTTCTCAAGCCTTCCTGGCCTGAGGAGAGCTGGATCAAGCACCTCAGGCTTGTTCGTGGCCGCTAGGACTATGACGTTCTGCAGTGGGACTATGCCATCCATCTCGGTGAGGAGCTGGTTGACAACCCTCTCTGCGACTCCAGAGGAGTCTGTGGTCCCCCTAGCTGGGGCTATGGCGTCTACCTCGTCGAAGAAGATCACACAGGGGGCTACCTGCCTTGCTCTCCTGAACACCTCTCTCACAGCCTTCTCGGACTCACCTACCCACTTGCTCAGCAGCTCTGGCCCCCTTATGCAGATGAAGTTGGCTCCACTCTCTGTGGCCACAGCTTTAGCCAGCAGGGTCTTCCCTGTGCCAGGTGGCCCATACAGGAGGATTCCCCTGGGAGGCTCGATACCCATCTCCCTGAACACCTCAGGGTACCTCAGTGGTGCTTCAACAGACTCCCTTAAGACCTGCTTGACCTCCTTTAGGCCTCCTATGTCGCTCCAGTGGACTTCAGGGACCTCCACGTACACCTCCCTTAGCAGAGTGGGCTGGATGTGCTTCATAGCCTCGAGGAAGTCCTGCATCTCCACCCTGAGCTTGCTGAGGAGCCCTCTGGTGACCTTCAGAGAGCTCAGGTCAGCTTTCGGAAGGACCCTTCTGAGAGCGTTCATTGCAGCTTCTCTAGCTAGGGCAGCTAGGTCTGCTCCGGTGTAGCCGTGTGTGGCATCAGCTATCTCATCTAGCCTGACCGACTCCGCTAGAGGCATGCTCCTGGTGTGTATCCTGAGTATCTCAAGCCTCTCCCTCCTGTCTGGGAGGTGTGTCTCTATTTCCCTATCGAACCTGCCCGGCCTCCTGAGCGCTGGGTCTACTCCACCGACCCTGTTCGTCGCAGCTATCACGATCACTCTCCCCCTCTCCTTTAGGCCGTCCATGAGCGCTAGAAGCTGAGCTACAACTCTCCTCTCAAGCTCCCCTGTAACCTCCTCCCTCCTCGGAGCTATGGCATCTATCTCGTCTATGAAGACTATGGAGGGAGCGTTCTCCTCAGCCTCCCTGAATATCTCCCTGAGCCTGGCTTCTGACTCCCCGTAGAACTTGCTCATGATCTCAGGGCCGTTGATTGAGATGAAGTATGCTCCAACCTCGTTTGCCAGAGCTTTAGCTAGCAGAGTCTTCCCTGTGCCAGGTGGCCCATAGAGGAGCACACCCTTAGGAGGCTCTATCCCAAGGTGCCTGAAGAGCTCAGGGTACCTTATGGGAAGCTCAACAACCTCCCTGATCTTCGCCTTGGCCTCCTCTAAGCCACCTATGTCCTCCCACGTGACCTTCGGAATGCCTCTTAGGGCTTCAGCTGGAGCACCGCGGAGCACAATCCTAGTCTCATCTGTCACGTAGACGGTGTGAGAGGGGTGCGCAGACGCAACCAGGAACCTGAGCTCGGTAGCTAGCACTGGGACGGCGATAAGCTCACCACGTGACAGAGGCCTACCTAAGAGCTGCTGCTTGAGGTAGCTTACCAGCTCCAGGTCGAAGCCTACTTGGTCAACTGGAGCGAGCACGACCCTGGAGGCAGGGGACACTTCGACCTTCCTGACAGCAACGTACTCGCCGAGACCTGCTCCAGCCTGCTGCCTCACATGCCCATCTACCCTGATCAGGTCAGAGCCCTCGTCATCAGGGTCGTGCCAAGCTTGGCATACGACAGCCCCTCTAGGCGAGGAGATCTCAATGAAGTCTCCATTAGCAGCATTGAGCTCGACCATGGACTTGTGGCTAAGCCTAGCGACCTTCCTATAGACATCTTCAGGCCTAGCCTCAGCAACCCTGAGCCTAAGCAGCTTCATCTGTAGCAGGCACCTGGTCAGAGATGCTGGTGGCGCTATATTTAGCTAATGGCTTCAGGTGAGAAGCTGCTAGCGACCGTGTCACAGTAGAGGAGGCTAGAGGGTATTTCAGCCAGCTTAGAGGCAGCTGAAGCTGGCGCCTGGGGAGGAGCCTGGGTGGGTTGAAGTGGGCTGAAGGCAGGCTAGGCAGCGTGAATAGACGCCTGTAAGCTGCCTGCTGCAGCACAGCTCTATGCAGGCTACCAGGCCTGTGGCGAGGCTGCTTAGAGCTCAAGGGAGGAGGTGTGGGTGTGCTGTGCATCGCTGTAGGCTCCACAGCTGTGAGGAGCTTCTTAGCGGCATGAGCACAGAGCTGAAGGCAAACTAGAGGCTCTGAATCCATGGGGTGAGCTATTACTGGTAGATGGCATGGAAGCTATGGCGTCAGTAGAGTTCTAGTCATAGGTGATGAGAGGAGAGGCATGTCATGGAGGAGATGGAAGACATGTGGTATAGTGGGTGAGCTGGCTTCAGCCTCAGCTGGTATGATGACGCTTATATCATGGTGGTGGAATGGGATGTGGTGAGCGTGGTTGGAGTTTGTGGATGTGCTTGCAGCTAGAAAGTCTGTTAGGTCGTACTCTGATAGAGATGTCCCTGACGACGCAGTTAGCTTTATTCTGGAGGCTGCCAACTCGGCGCCTTCTGCTGGAGACCTGCAGGCTTATGAGATTGTGGTTGTGAGGGATAAGAGCGTTAAAGCTAAGCTTGCTAGAGCTGCTCTTGGGCAGTGGTTTATAGCTGAGGCTCCAGTTGACCTGGTGTTTCTGGCTAACCCTGAGAGGTCTAGGTGGAGGTATGGGAGCCGTGGTGAAAGGCTTTACTGCATCCAGGATGCCACCATAGCTGCCACGTTTGCCATGCTGGCTGCCACGAGCCTCGGGCTCGGCACCTGCTGGGTTGGGGCCTTCGATGACAGGGCTGTGCTTGAGGCCATTGAAGCTGAAAGCCCTCTCATACCAGTGGCGATAATCTCAGTTGGCTACCCAGCTGAGGAGCCTAGGACAACCCCTAGGAGGGATATCAGAGAGCTTGCTAGCCTGGATAAGCTAGGGAACCCATATCCATACAAGCCTGTTGAACCCAAGCTGAGGAGGCCAGCTGAAATCCTGATCTAGGCTTGGTGCACGATAGCAAGGTCTCAGCTTTATCGCTGGCTGCAGAAGCCACCCCACCTGCTCTGGCTCTATTGGCGCTTTACGCTGAGCTGGGGAGCTGAGAGGCTTAGCGTTCACTCTGGCTTAGCTAGGAGCTTGAGAGGCTTCCTCCAGACAGCCGTCAGCTTCAGCCTCACTCCCCTTGACAGCAGAGCCATTACCTTCGAGCTCTCCTCTACCCTCTTGGCTATCTTGTCAGCCTGCTCTCTCCTCTCGGTCCAGAGGGTCAGTGTGAGGTTTACTCCGGTGGAGGTGAGCTCTGCTAGCGCTGACGAGGCCTTTAGGCCTATTTGGAGCTCCTTGGCTGCTTTCTCTGCCTGTATGACAGCGTCTCCGGCTAGAGCTGACAGTAGAGCCTCTATTGGGGCCATCCCGTGCTCTGGTGGCTGGTCTAGCACGAGCTCGTGGTCTCCTGCCCTCACTAGAGCCCCATGTGGGTGCAAGCTTTCAGCGTAGGCTCTCACTCTAGCACCTCGATGCAGACTCCTCCAGCTACTGTCCTTGAGCCCCCTCTCAGCTGTGCTCTGAGAGCTATCCTGCTCACCACTGGGTTCAGGCTGTGCTCTTCAACTGGGAGGGGGCGTGTCCCCTCTACCTTGAGCTTAAGCATGGTGTGCTCACCTTCGCTTGCAGCCTCTAGGATCTGGCACTGTGCTCTGGCCTGGTGCACGTATGCTAGCAGAGACCTCCTAGGCTTGAGGACATCAGGTACTTTGGCGTGTACTCTCGCGGTGATCTCTCTAGCTGACTTAGGTGGGCTGTCAGCTGACCCAGCTAGGAAGCCTCTTTTCACCTGGTATCTTGCTATCCCCTTGAGCTTGACTCCGATGTCCTCTCCAGCTTTGGCTTCCTCTAGCCTAGCGCCCCACGACTCGATGGACTCAGCTACCCCCTTGGCACCTGATGGAGCTAGCACAAGCTCCATGCCCACCTTAGCTACACCTGTGGCGACCACACCTGTGATGACGTTCGGCCTCTCATAGTACCTTTGGACTGGGAGCCTCATTGGGAGGCTTAGAAGCCTCTCTGGCTCCCTCAGCTTGGCTAAGGATTCAGCTAGTGTTGGGCCGCTGTACCAGCTCATCTTGCTGCTTGGCTCAGCTATGTTCTCACGCTCTCTAGCTGACACCGGTATGATCGCAGTGACGTCTATGCCAGCTGACTTAGCTGCCTCCTCGACCACCAAGGCTGTAGACTCGTATGCAGCCTTGGAGTAGCCTACAGCATCCATCTTGGAAACGACAGCTATGCACTGGGCTACTGAGATTAAGGCTGCTGTTGTGAGGCAGTCTTCTAGCTTGGCTGTGGAGCTCGACGTGGGGTCTGCCACAGCTAGGACAGCATCAGCCTGCATTAGGCCTGACATGAGGCTGTGGACTCCCCTCTCGAGCCCAGGCGTGTCTACCAGCCTAACTGCCTTCCCTCTGATCTCTAGTGGCTCACAGGCTTTCACCTCAAGTGTGTGGCCTAGCCTCCTCTCCTCCATGCTCTTGTCTAGCAGGTAGGCGTAGCCTCTGTCCTCTCCGGATAGAGCTATGGACTCTCTCCTGAGCCTCTCTATGAAGCTGTCTGGTGCCTTGCTGAAGCTGTGGAGGAGTGAGCCCAGGAGCATCGACTTGCCACAGCCTGCCTCCCCTACTACAGCTACGTTCACTACCGTGCTCCCACCCTGCTGGCCACTAGGGCAGCTGCCTCCTCTGGGGTTAGCGTGACCTGCTTCTTCTCGCCCATGATTCTCAAAGCCACCTTGCCTTCAGCAGCCTCCTTCTCGCCTACAATCGCTACAAATGGTATCTCCATTCTGGAAGCGAAGGACAGCGATTCCCTGATGCTCCTCCTCATGATGTCCATCTCAACCCTGACTCCAGCCTCCCTGAGCTTCCTAGAGACCTCTATGGCATAGGGGAGCACGCTTGCTGAGACTGCAGCCACATACACGTCTGCTCTGGCTGGAGGCGGGAACTCCACCCCCGACTTCTCCATCGCTAGCACCAGCCTGTAGAAGCCCAGGGCGAAGCCTGTAGCTGGCATGCTTGGGCCACCGAACTCCTCCACCAGCTTGTCGTAGCGGCCTCCTCCGCATACCTGCTTCTGAGCACCGAGGTATGGGCAGTGTATCTCGAAGACTGTTCCAGTGTAGTACTCTAGTCCTCTAGCTATGCTCAGGTCAGCTACATAGTCCTCTACACCGTAGTATGGGAGCAGGTCTAGAACCTCCCTGTACACGTCTAGGGCCCTTAGAGCTGAGGGGTAGCTGGAGAACACCCTCCTAGCTGCGCTTAGCACGCTGTCCCGTGGGCCACGCAAGCTCATCGTCCTAAAGAGGGCTTCAGCTGTGCTGCTGCTGAGCTTAGCCTTCTTCAGCTCCCCATTCTCCTCGTACTCTATGCCGTAGTAGACCCACCTTGCCTTCTGGGCCTCCTTGAGGTCTCTGATTGAGTTCTCGACGAGCTCAGCTAGCTCTCCTCTCCTGCCGCTTTTGTAGAGCTCCTTC
>QMWA01000041.1 GCA_003661385.1 Thermoproteota archaeon
AGTAGGAAGTCATCTTTGGGAATAACAGACACAGGTACAGGTATCTTTAAGATGATAAACCACGAGATTTCAGAGGGGCTTCTATAGAACTCTAGCATAGGACCTTCTATATCAAGCACTCCAACTACAGCAGAAGCATACCCTGAATGTAGAGCAACGTACAGCTCATCAGGCTTCACCTCTTTGAGAAGCCTCATGACCTCGTTGTCTCTGGATAAGGCATCAGCTAGCTTCCTAGATGGTGAAAACCCTTCTACGTTTCTGACGAGAATCGAAAGCGAGCTCATCGGCTTGAAGTGAAACTTCTTGAAAAAGAAACCCTTAGCTTCAAGCTCGCACTCCAGAGTCTTTAAACGCCTGTAAAGCTCAGCATGCTTGCTTCTCATCTCAGTACTGTTTACGATGGTGGTCTTCCCGATGAGCGTGAGCTGATGCTCCATCCCAAATACACCGATGCTTCTCAGTTCGAGGGTAAGCTCGTCTAAATATGGGTTCTTAAGGATCTTCACAGTGAGTTTGTCTCTTTCAGCCTTGAACTCCCCAGCATTATCACCTAGGTACTCGATGAGGAGCACAGGTTCTCTTGAGAAGATCTTCTTAAGCAGTGACCGCACAGAGACCCCAGATGCCCTAAAGGCAGGAGTTAAGTTTTTAACTCCTATAAAAGGCTAAAACTCAGGGGGGGTATTTGGCTAAAGGAGCTAAAAGCAGGGCAATTGCAGCCTTAGCAGCTTTGGCTGTGCTCTTAACACCAACCACTCTGATGACAACCTGCTGGCAAGCAGCCAGCAGCTCAGAGATAGACTACAAGAGCATAGTCAAGAGCATAGACTATGATGCCATGAGAAAGCACATAGAATACCTCTCAAGCTTCTCAAGATTCCCTGGCTCAAAGGGAGCTGAAAGGGCCCTAGAGTATGTCGCAGAAGAGCTTAGGAAGGCTGGAGTGGAGGTGCGTAAGGAGCCATTTGAGGCGACAACGCTGACAGTATACGAATGCAAGCTCAGGATATCATATGGTGGGGAAGCCTACAATATAGAGACACACCCACTTTACCCGAATGGAGTAGAAACCTGCACGACACCACCAGAGGGCATTACAGGAAGA
Source organism: Thermoproteota archaeon (assembly GCA_003661385.1). Classification (GTDB taxonomy): domain Archaea; phylum Korarchaeota; class Korarchaeia; order B14-G2; family B14-G2; genus B14-G2. The sequence goes on from QMWA01000041.1 coordinate 1,109, forward strand.
CTCGTGTACGTGGGCAGAGTCTCGCTGGAAGACTTGAGAGGCAAAGACCTAAATGGGGCTATAGCTCTAGCTGAGTTCGACAGCGGCAAGCTCTGGGCAGATAGGCTAGTATCGCTTGGAGCCAAGGGGGTTGTATTCATTGAGCCTGAAGAGTACAGGATGTTAGAAGTTAACCTAAAGTGGATGTGGACTATACCACTAGACTTCCCAAGAGTCGTGGTAGATAGGGAGCATGGCAAAAAGCTCATAGAGATGGCTGAGAAGGGAGCTGAAGCCACCATCATGCTCAAAATGGAGTTCGAGAAGAAGACCATGTACAACCTGGTCGGCGAGATCAAGATAAACGAGGAAGCTGAGAGCATCCTCTTCGTAGCGCACTATGATGCCTGGTCTCCCATAGTAGACCAGGCATACGGTGCCACTGATGCAGTAGGAGTAGCGGTCATGATAGAGCTAGCTAGGTTCCTCAGCAAGAACAGGGATAAGCTTGCTAGGAACGTGATGTTTCTGGCCACGGCAGGAAACGGGTTGAGCCTGCTTGGAGCTAGAATGTTCATAGAGCAGCACTTCGACGAGCTGGCAGACATTCCAGCTGTCATAGCGATAGACATCAGAGGGCTAGGGAGCAAAATAGCAGTATACGATAGCGGGAGCATGTATAAGTGCATAGCAATGAGGCAGTCGCTGAGAAACAAGTGGCTAAGAACAAGGATAGAGGAGCACAGCGAACAGATGCAGGAAAAACTGAAAGGCAACTACACAATAGTGGAGATAGAGTACAACACACAGTTGATAACAAGCCCAACATACTTCTACTTCTCAGACCTTGAGCCATTCCTGCAAGCTGGGATGGTAGGACATAGCTTCTTTGACAAGGGGGGGGAGGAATGGATAAGATTCACACCACACGATACAGCAGACAAAGTAAACCTTGAGACCTCTAAGAACGCAATAGAGCTACTTTACGCCACAGCTTACGACCTAGCTACAGGCTATGTTGAAAACAGGGTAGAGGGGCCGCTGAAGGTTGGAGCAGGGCTTGGATTCGCAACAATAGAGGTAAGAGTCATGGAGTACAACTTCACCAAAGCAGACTATGACCCACTTCCAAACGCAATAGTCTTGGTGCTTCCATTTGAAACAGGATTCCTCATGGAGGGGGGAGCAGTCCTCGGAAACTTTAGGATCATTGAGAAAACAGACAGCCGAGGGCGTGCTAAGATAGTAGGGATCCCGTCTGGATCAACGTGTATAGTTGCGCCATTTAAAGACAGCCCATCAGCCGGGCCAGTAGAGTATGCCCCTAACGCTGGAATGCTTTCACTTCCAGGGATTATGACTACAGCAAGCCGTGCAGTAAATTACGCGTATGTAGCAGCATTCCGCTGTGCCTCGGTATTCATACCTGAGTGCGAAAACCCGCTTGCTAGAACAGAGCTTGAGAAAATAGTATTTCCGCTTGCAATAGACCATGATTCGAAGGACTTTCTCGCAATGAAATACCCATATGCGATGAGCCAGGATGTAGAGCCCTTTTCAACAGACATATCAGGGCTCACTTCATGGGCAATGTTATACTTACCTCCCGGGAAGAAGTTTGACATAATTATAGTGAGGATAACTCCTAGAATGGAGGTGCTGGGAGTTCTTACCAATGCTATGGAGGATAAGCCTCTTGGAGAAGGGCTGGTACTAGAAGAGGGGCAGCAGCTCATATTAACCCGGTTCATGGGGAGAATCGTCCACGATACGCATATACTCAACCTCTATAGGATCAGGATAGCTGATGAAAACGACATCTACGCCGAGAACCCGATGAGATACATGGAGAAGGCTGAGTTTTATAGGAGAAGAATGGAGGAAGGCATCGCCAAGAATGACTACTTGAAGTACATATCAAATGCGAGAGCTGCATGGAAGTTTGAGGCGAGAGCACATGGTGAGCTGGTCTCGCTGCTGTATAGTGCAGGCAAGTCCACTTACATATTCCTGCTAATACTCTTGCCATTTGCCGTCATAGGAGAGAGGTTGGTGTTCGAATACCGTGACATCAAAAAGAGGCTCCAGACTATAGCCTTGATATTCGCTGGATCAGTCATCGTCCTATACGTACTTCATCCAGGATTTAGGCTGCTGACGAGCTTCGGGATGATACTGGCAATATTCCTCATGAGCGTGTTTACTACGGTGGCTATATTCCTCATTGGAGCAGAGACCTGGAGAGCTATTTCAGAAACCAGAAAGGTGAGGATAGGACTGCATGAAGCTGAGATAAGTAGAGCAGGAGCAGCAATAGCAGCATTCTCCGTCGGGATCAGAAACCTGAGAAAGAGAAAGGACAGGACTATAATAACGATCCTGTCTATAGTGCTAGTGACTGCAGCGTTAGTCTCCTCCGTCTCTGTTCAAACAGTATTCCTTCCATCAGGGAAGAAAGGGGTAGAGAGAGCAACACCATACTCTGGGATACTCCTCAAGCAGCAGAGATGGAACCCACTTGATGAAGGGCTGTCTGAAGCCATAGCAAGCGAGTACTCCAGCGTATTTTACCCTGTCACAAGGAGGGTATGGCTTATACCGCTAGGCAGGTTGAAGTTTATACCACCAACGGGGGAGGTAGGCGAGATATCAGGTGTATTAGGGCTAGATCCCGAGGAAGCAGAGCTACTACCTCTAAGAGACACTATAACCGAGGGGAGATGGCTAAGTGGTAGTAGACAAGAGTGCTTGATAAGCAAGCATATGGCATCAGTCTATGGCATCAAAGTTGGGGAGAAAGTCTCAGTTGGCGGGAGAGAGTTCACTGTAGTCGGGATATTCGATGACTACAAGTTTGAGAAAATCACAGACCTCGATGGATATCCTGCTAGGCCAGCCATTGGAGCTGGCAGAGCTATGCTTGTGAGAAGAGCAGTAGAGCAGAGACTTGAGTTCATAACTCCATCTAGTATGGTCATAGTCACAAGTGAGGTAGCACGTGGCATGGGAGGATACATATCATCGGTGGCAGCAAAACTTAGGAAAGATGTAGACATAGAGAAAGCTAGGGAAGCTTGTGAAGACATAGCCTACAAGTACAGTGTAGTAGTGATATTTGGCCACGAGGGCACAGTGGAGGAGTTTGAAGTCGTTCCCATCTCCATAACTAGAGGGATAACCCAGCTGCTTATACTAGTCGGGATCCTGATGCTCACCATACTTGATACCATGCTTGCTGCAGTCCATGAAAGGAAAGACGAGATATCAATATACAGCGCGGTGGGGCTCTCACCGCTCCATGTCATGGGGCTATTCCTGGCAGAAGCCCTCACGATAGGTGTCATAGGAGCAGTACTAGGATATGTTGGAGGCATGGGGATGCACAAGATGTTTAACCTGCTGGGGATTCTAACCGAACTCCACCCGAACGTAACTACAAGCTGGATACCAGCTACACTAGTGTTCGTAGTGCTAGTGACATGTCTCTCATCGCTTTATCCGCTGAGCAAGGCAGCTACACTGGTGACCCCAGGTGTTGAGAGGAGGTTTAAGCTGCCATCCCCGAAAGGAGATGAATGGCACATACCTCTGCCATTTACGTCGAGCACGCTAGAAGCTGAAGGCGTGCTGGCATTTCTGCGAGAGTACATAGAAGGACAGAGCACAGAGAGAGAAGGAGACTTTACAGCAGATAAGCTCTGGCTAGAAGAAGAGGAAGAAGACGAGAACATAGTGAAATCGCTGACGATGGTGACTAGGCATGCACCATGGGACTTTGGCATATCGAACATCATAAAGATCAGAGCCATCATACCGAAAGCCAAAGAGGGGGTCTGCAAGTTCGACATCTATGTTAAGAGGAGAAGCGGCTACGAGTCACAGTGGAAGAGCGCGGTAAGGAAGTTTGTGGACCACATCAGAAAGCAACTGCTTATATGGAGAGGCCTCTCCCCGAGCGCCAGAGCAAGATACACTGGGCTGCTCTTGGAAGTTGAGAGAAGGAAGGGGGAGTAGGAGAATGGGAGAGGAGGTAACTGAATACAGAGAGGGCTTTACGCCTCGTGTAGTCCTGATAACAGCGATAGCAGGCCTCGTACTGTATCCTGTGATGCTATGGGGGCACATAGCTGGAGTAGGAGCATTTGGGATAGCGGCAGCATTCATGACAATGGTCCTCTTTGGCGAGCTGACCAGGATATTTGGGTCACCACTCACAGCAGCTGAGCTTGCTACAATAAGGTGGAGCGAGTCGATGTCGGTTATGTTCTTTGCAGCCTCCTCTTTCGTTTTCGCGTCATGGTTCAGAAGACATGAAATCGCGAAGGCGTTTGGAGTAGCAGACTTGCTTCCAGAATGGTATGCACCTCCACCGACGTCTCCAGCAGTGCTCACAAGAAACCTTTACCACAGGGACTTCTGGTTCGCAGAAAATGCCCCATTTGGCATGGGGCCAGGACTTAAGTGGCTGATAGAGATAGGGCCTACATTGCTTGGTGTGGTAGCGCTCGCCATAATAATAAGGCAGCTCTTCATCGTGGAGGAGAAGCTTCCATGGCCTACTGGAGCTATAGCTGGAGAGCTTGCTGTAGCGATGAGCAAGGAGAGAGACCCAAGTAGATTCAGATACTTCGCTGTAGCTGCAGTAGCAAGCATGATATACACGATAGTCCAGCTGGCTACGGTAGGGCTTATAGGATTCTTCGATCTAACACCAACACTAGGCCGTAGGCTGCCGGGCTGCATATTTACGATGACACCTGTACTCTATGACTTCGCACTAGGCCTAGTACTATCTCCACAGTTCATCTTAGGATGGGCTATAGGAACGCTAGCAACTCAGTTCATCCTGAACCCAATCCTAGTAAGCAAGGGGATTATTAGGTGGATTCCTGGGATAAACTGGTCCCTAGCATACCAGTACTCGAGCCTAGACTTCTGGATAACTGCAGGCATAGCTATAGCGTTTGCAGTCGCGATACCCCCTCTACTGAGAGCCAGAGCGCTCCTTCCCAAAGCCATTAAGAGCTTATCTAAGATTTCGAGAGTGGAGGGAATGGGGCTCTTCTCACCTAAGGTTCTGATAGCTATGATCTTAGCAAGCTACACCTTCTCTGTTATATGGGCTAAGATATTTGCTCCAGACTACCCAATGTGGATAGCAGCCTTGTCAGCATTCCTACAAGTGATCTTCACAGTAGTCTCAGGGTACACTGTCGGTTTGATAGTAGTACCTGTATACCCGCCGTACATAACTAGGCTGCTCAACTTGACCTTCTATGATGGAATTAAGGGGTGGATAGTAGCACCTGAAGCTGCGCCTAGCATAGCTGTCGACCTAGGCATCGGGTTTAAGGCTGCTGAGATAGCAAAAGCCAACCCAATGAGCATAATAAAGGCGCATGTGTTCGGGTACCTCTACGCCTCCCTACTAGGGTTCATATTCGTCCAGTTCTTCTGGAAGACCTTCGATATACCAAGCAGAGTTCTGCCAGCTCCAATGTGGCTCTTCAGCGTAATAGACTACAGCGTATGGTGGACAAGACGCGTGGAGATACTGTTCAGGTGGCACATACTCGTGCCATTCTTCATAGTAGGGCTAGTGCTGGCGTTCCTGCCCAACATGTATGCCCTTGGCCTCGGGATTGCACTAGGGCTAGGAGGGCTACCAACTGTCGTCATAATGTACCTGCTCGGAGTGGTAGCTAGGAAAATGCTAATCAGAAGATATGGGAAGGAGTGGTATGACAAATATCACATGAGCATTGCAGCAGGAATTTTCGCCGGGACAGCAACGATACAAGTGCTGTACCTGGTAATGCAGTTCCTGCCCAGCATACTGTGGCCTCTTCCCTACTAGCCCCCTCTAATTTGTTTAGACTCTGGAACCTCGACTTCAATGAGCCTTCTCTTGCTGAGCATAGATAGGAATGCTGTTACTGACAGCTCTGCTTCTCTTGGTGTGAAGTTAAACTTCTTGGCAAACTCCCTTATGATTTCCTCTATTGTCGTTTTCCCATCTAGCTTCTTCCATACAAACACCGCTCTGGGGTCGTCTAGTATCGTCTTTCTGACCTTTGGCTTCATGAGAAGCACGTTCACGGTCTTGCGCAGTATGCTCTTGTCTTCTCTGGTCCACGTTATCACAACCTCTCCACTGTCATACTCCCTCCACTCGATGCTCAGGCTCTTCTTTGGCTTGAGGGACAAGAAGCTCCTCCTGTCAAGCTTTAGAGTCTTCTTCCTCAGCATCTCATCCACCAAACAGCAGGAACTTGGCGACTAGTAGGAATATTATCAGGAGAACTGGTGATATTAGGGTGGTGACTGTTATAACTCGCTTTGCTCTAATCAACGACTCTACTTCAGCTATGTATTTCTTCTCGCAAGCAACTGAACAGAACTGGTTACCGGCTTTAATCACTCTGCCACAGACCTTGCAGTGAGAGTGCTCAGGTATGGAGCTCATGAAAGTCACCTCACATCCTTTAGAAAGGGCCACATCTTAACCCATTCTCTTCTTTTTAACTGTGACCACGCTCCAGGTAATGTGCGTACTAGCATTGGAAGAAGCCTTCTGAGAAGGGGGTGGCTACTGTCAGCAGGGTGTATCTCCATTAGAGTGCCACTGCTGTGGGTGTGTAGGATTACTGTTATCTGAGGAGAAGACTGGACTCTTACAACTCGGACTAACTGCAAGGAAGCAGTAGGCTCGGTGCTTATGGTGTGAGGCTCATTCAACTTTCTGAGGCAGCTGACGATGAAGTAGAGTAACTCTTGTGGAGGTAGCTTTACTACGGTGGTCCAGCTTCCTGGCATCAAGCCTTTCAGCCTCCTGGGGACTCACATGGCTCTTTGAGGTACAGGAATACACCCTTATCTAAGCGTGCTGCTGGAGTGAGTGTGTATTCTGATGGAAAGTAGAGCAGTTGGTTATCCCTTAACATTATGAAGCAGCCAAATGATGTCAAGTTGAGGCTGCTGCACTCAGGCATGGTGAACCAAGTGCTCTCTACCATTAGTATACCCTCCCCTACCAGCATCACCCTTAAGGTGATGTTATCAGACTCTATCTCAATCGGCTTCTCGCTGACTGTCAGGTTTCCGCTAGGTGAAGCTATCGACACTCCGTGAGCGCTGTAGTAGGCTTCATATCCACACCATGGTAGGCTGGCTGTGCCATCAAGCTCTAAGTGCAGTGTTGAGAACAGCTTAATGGAGCAGTTCTCACGTGAGAATATTATCCCTGACTTAGCGTGGGGGATGTATAGCCTTGAGATGTTTTCTGTTATCTCTATGCTCCTACCAAGTAGGATTGTAGCCTTTTTCTCGTGACAGCTGACGACGTAGTAGCAGTTATACCCCATACTTAGAACAGATGGCACGTAGAAGTGGCCTATTTTCTGGCTGGGGTCTATGAAGATTACTGTAGGAAATCCTTGAAAGACGTTGTATGCCATGATCCAGCATGTCAGGAATACCAGCAAAGATGCCATCGCAGCAGGTTTATAGAAGTCGCCTAGCTTCTGTAATGCCTTTATGTACACTTTCTTAGCTGTTGCTATGACCGCTGTGCTGGCTAGATATACTGCTATGTACGTGGAGAAAGCTACTGCAGGCTTCAAGTTAGCAGCTCCAGTGATTAAGCCTGTTATGGCAGCTATTGTACAGTGGTAGAGGTATAGCTTTAACTTGGGTCCTTCCATGTATCCACCAGCTAGGTCCTGTAGTAGAGGTTAAAATGTTACCCATAGCGGGGATTAGCTTGAAGATAAGAGAAATATCATCGCTAGAGCTGGCTAGAATCGTGGAGGAGATCAGAGAGGAGCTGATAGGAGCTAGGGTAGGCAAGATATACCACATAGACGGGGGGCTGCTGAGCATTGTGCTTAGAACTAGAGAGCATGGAAGAAAGGAGCTGCTGATCTGGCCAGGAGCTGCTGTGTTCGTGACTAACTCTAAGTGGATTAAGCCACAGAGCCCAAGCAGCTTTGCAATGCTGTTGAGGAAGTACTTGGAGGGAGGTGTCATCGAGGAGGTTAGGCAGGAGGACTTTGACAGGGTGTTTACGCTCAGAATCAGGCATAGAGGCAGATTCTATAGGCTCGTAGCCTTTCTACACAGCAGAGGGGATGTGGTATTAGCTGATGATGAATACAGGGTCATTTCAGCTGTTAACTGGAGTATAGCTGGGAGAAAGCTGCATAAGGGCGATAAGCTGGAGTTTAAGAGGTACAATAATCCATTAGACGGGTTAGATGCAGGAAAACTAGCTGAGCTATCTGACATGGAGCTCTGGAGAGTGCTTGCAATAGAATTGGGGCTCGGAACAGCTTACGCGACCATACTCGCTGGAAAGCTTGGACTTAACATGAAGCTGAAGCTAGGTGAGCAGCAAGTTTCCTATGATAAGCTGGCCAGGGCCATTGTGGAGTACGCAGAGCTCCTCTATAAAGCTCCAGCTAAAGTCCTCTATCATGGGGAGAATGTAGAGGGGTATCTGCTAAACCCAAGTGGGGAGAGAAAGCTGCTGAATGATGCATTAGACGAGTACTATACGCATGTATATGAGCAGCTTACTGGGCATAGAGAGGGCTTAGATAAAAAGACCAGGAAGAAACTTAGATCTCTTGAGAGAAGAGCTGGGGAGCTCAGGCAGAAGGCTGAAGAGTATAGAGCCCAGGCAGAAGCCGTCTACTCACAGCTTCATGTAATAGACGAAGCGCTAAAGGCTGTTAGGCAGGGAAAAAGCTTCCCTGATGGCTTGATCAAGATAGTTTCCATTGATAGAAGAGGGCATAGGGTTACCATGGAAGTAGATGGGCAAGCCGTCACACTGGACTTTTTGCAAACAGCCTCTGAAAATGCAAACACGCTCTATGAGAAAGCTAAGAAGGCTGAAAGAAGGCTAAGAGAGACCTTAGACTTGATGAAGAGATTGAGAGAAGCAGCGTCTGAAGCTGAGAAAGCGCCCGTAAGAGCTGTCATGAGAAGAAGGTGGTTTGAAAGGTTTAGGTGGTTTATTTCATCAGAGGGTATTCTGGTTGCTGCTGGCAAAGATGTTAAGAGCAACAGAGAGCTAGTGAAGAAGTACATGAGCCCTGAGAACCTGTTCTTCCACTCCGAGTTCGAGGGAGCCTGCGTGATAGCTTTCTGTAGCCCTGGAGATGAGGTTGAGAAGACTGTCGTAGAGGCGGCAGAGTATGCTGCTTCCCTCTCAAAGGCTTGGGAGCAAGGATTGTCTTCAGCAGAAGTCTACTATGTGCAAGGGAACCAGGTAAAAGCTACAGCTCCTCATGGACACTACATACCTAAAGGGGGCTTTTACATCGAAGGGCCTAGAAGGTATGTTAGAGCTCAACTTAAGCTAGCACTGGGCATTATGCTTACTGACGAGGGAGCTAAGCTTGTCTTAGGGCCTATATCGGCGATAAAAAGCAGCTGCAAGTACTATGTGGTGGTAAGACCTGGAGGAAGTAGCAAGGGTGAGTTAGCTAGGAAGGCTAGAGACATGCTTTTAAAGAAAGTCGGAACAAGCCTAGGGGAAGTACTGGAGCTAGATGAGCTGGCGTCTGTGCTTCCAGCTAGTGGTGAGCTAGTTGAGGAGGAGTAGAGAAAGTGAGGAGATGCCTGTCTACGAGGTTATGAGTAGCCCTGTTATCACTATAAGTAAGAGAGCTACTGCAGCTGATGCAGCCAAGCTGTTGAAGAAACACAAGATCGGCTCGCTTGTAGTAGTTGATGAAGAAGGGGTTGTTGGAATAATCACAGAGAGAGATCTTGTCGAAAGAGTTGTAGCAGAGGATAGGAAGCCTTCTGAAGTGGCTGTAGAGGAGGTCATGACGAGGAGACCTGTAACGATATCCTCTAAGCAG
>QMWA01000042.1 GCA_003661385.1 Thermoproteota archaeon
GAGCTGAGGCAGTCACCATCCTTTCTCCCCCTTACTAGCTGATCCAGCTACCAGGCCAAGAAGCAGCCCAGCCAAGTGAGCTACTATATTGGCTCCAATAAACCAGAAGCCTACAGCCAGGAATACTGCTGCAGCCAGCTCAATGAACTTAGAGCTTCTTCTAGCTGAGTCTTCAGCTAAACTACACCCCATCAGCCCGAATACTCCACCTGATGCCCCGACAGTCACAGCGTTCCACCCGATAAACGGTAGAGAAGCAAGCCCAGAGAGAATGCTCGTCATGAAGAAGATCATGAGAAGGAACCATGTGCCCCTTTGCAGCTCAACTATTATTCCAAATAAGGCTAGAGCTGCCATGTTAAAGAAGAGATGCAAGGTGTTCGCGTGGATAAAGGGGTGTAGGAGCAGCGTATAGTATCTGCCTTCCTCGAGAGAACGCAAGCTAAGCCCAAAACTTACAATCAAAGCGTACTCTGAGCCAGATGATGTGATGTACATGTGAACTAAGGTAGCTAACCCAACAAGCCCAAGCGTCCCTCGTGCTCTCCAAGCTACTTCACTTGTCAGCATAGCAATAGCGATGACCAAGAGAACTGCTGCCATAAGGAGCGGCAAGCTCAAGCAAAACACCGCCCAACACTGCTGTGCCAAGCCCCTTTATAAGCTGTGCAGCTAGCCTTAGATCCCTAGCTATAGAAGGCAGGCATGTTCTCGTGCTATTGAATATGAAGGATGCCTGTCCATCTAAGTCGACTTCAATAGGATGCTCTCTCAAGCAGCTGCTTGCCATGCTAAAGACCTTCCTAAGATCATGCCAGCTGAGTGACTCAAGGATCCTCCTTAATGCTAGCCCAGCCTCCAGCTCCATTAAGAACCTCCTTCTCCACCTTTTCTCATAGGTCTCCAGCTTCTCGCCTGCGAGAAGGGCCTCTGAAAGTGTTATGGCTCCAGCAGACCCTAAGAATATACCTCCCCTGCTAATTGGCTTAACTTGCCCGGCAGAATCTCCAACCAAAGCAACCCTGCCTCTAGCCATCTTTCTGACCAGCCTCCTAGGTATAAGCCCTCCTTCAATGTGAGATATCTCCCCAATTGTAAAGACCTTTTCAGAAAACTTCCAGAGCAGTCTTCCCCTATGAAGTGGTGCAACTACTCCTATCTTCTCGAGCTCACCGAATGGGATCCTCCAACCAAAGTATCCTGGCGGTAGAGGTGGTGTAAAGTAGACTTCAAGAGAACTACAGCCCTTTCTGCTATGTATAAGTTGCACTCCGATGTCAAAGCTCATACGCTCTCCAACCATTTTTCTGATAATTGATCTGGCTCCATCAGCTCCAACCAGGTATTTTCCTCTGATGAACACTACACCTTCCCTCAGCTTAACACAGACCTTAACCCCGTCTCCAAGCTCTCTTCCACCAAGTGCTCTAGCTTCAGTCACCACTTCAGCTCCCTGCCTAAGAGCTTCCTCCGCTAGCTTAGCATCAAATACCGCCCGGTTTACAATCACAGCAGGCTTTTTCATAGTCAGGTCAACTTTGTCTTCTGGGAAGATGAAGCTTATCTCTCTTGTCTCCTCTACTACTGCTTCCCTGGGCCTATATGGGAGAGACTCCCAGCACCTCCATCCAAGTATTCCAGCACAGTGTGCGGGGACACCTACTCTCTCATGCTCCTCCAGCACAACAACCTCCAAGCCTCCTCTAGCAGCTAAAGCTGCTGTCAGCAGACCTGCTGGCCCCCCTCCACATATGATCACGTCAGTCTCCTTCCTCAAGATCTCTCCTTAGAAGTTCAAAGGTGTCTTTTATCTTATCTGGCTCAAAGCCAACCACCGTGATCCTTCCATCTACTATTAGTGTTGGTGTGAAGTCTACTCCGAGTTTTTTTGCTTCCTCTGCTCCACTAGGGTCATCTACTACTATGAACTTTACTCTATCGAGCAGATTGCTGTACTTTGCCCTAAGGTACCTGAGTAAGGCCTTTGAGTACAGGCAGTTCATTGATACTACTAGCACTATCTCCCTTAGCTCCATGGTGCACAGATGAAAATTATCTGATAAGGCTTAGTGTTTTTGATCACTCGGACATAACCGAGCTTCTCCAGCTTCTTTATGTGAGCTTTCACAGTGCCCTCTGACTTACCGGATAGGGCAACTATCTTAGAATATGTCAGTGGCTCTTCATTCCTTTTAGATGCCTCCTCTATTATAGATAGGGTCGTGTATATCTCCTTGTTTTTATTAGATGTGCAGATCTCTTTCAGCTTCTTCTTGACTCCTATTAGCTCCTCTTCGTAGGCCTTAATCAGCTCGCTTGCCTCCTTAGACTTGACATGTGCTTCTGTGATCTTCGGTAATGTATACTTTTCAAAGTCACTCAGTACTTCACCAATATCAGACGATATCTTATCGAATATTAATCCAATTTCTTTATTCAGCCTTGATGTTATCATGTCTACAACATCATTTAAGGGTACACTGCCATTATCGTCTACTTCGTTCACTATGGTATCTCTTACGATATTGTATATAGATTTGCTTATTTCCTCCTTCCTAATTGATATTCTTGCCCTTAGTCTTCTCACAATTATGTCATCTACTTTAATATCACCTGTACCTGGCATCATTGTTGATCCATTACCCTATATTCAACTGGTTTTAAGATTAATACTTATGCCATTAAATAGTGTTTTTCCTCCAGCTATGTCTACTTTAATTTGACCTCTATATCGACCCTAAACTTATAGATTCTTGGTGCATATGTAGCAACTCTTCTTTTGCCAATTACCCCCCATTCCACATTTAGCTCCTCCATTTCTTCACTAACTTTATTAACAAGCTCCTCTCCACTGTACCCACTTAGCCCATATAGGCTGATGACTCCCCTCTCTTTGAGGGTATCTACTGCAAGATCTAAGTATAATGCTCCCTCAAGAGGAAGAGGCATAAGTACTCTATCAAAAACTCCCTTCAAGAAGGGGCATACAAACCTCACGTCTCCTAGCACTGCTCTCACATTCGGCAGCTTATTTAGCCTTATGTTCCTGACCATGTACTCCCATGCTACTCTGCTTATTTCTACGCCAACAACTACATCCACCTTCCTCCTCTTGGCTATTGCGATGCACATCGGTCCAACTCCTGCGAACATCACGAGAACCTTCTCGCCACTTGAAACCATCTCAGCTACAAGCTGCCTTTCATGTGCTTCTCTAGGCGAGAAGTAGACTCTCCTCGGGTCTAATGCCAGCTTATATCCGTGTTCTATGTGTATGACCTCTGTATCTGGGTCTCCTGCGATGACCTCATATTCCCTCAGTCTGTACTCTCCTGTTCTCGGAGAAGCTCTTAGCAGCACACTCTTCACATGCCTGTACTGCTCTATGAGCTGTTTTGCATAGCTTTCAGCTTCAGATCTGCTTTCGCCTCTGGCTAAGCTTATTATCGCTACCGCTTTCTGTCTAGAGCCTACTATATCTACTCTCACAGCTCCATACCTTCTATCATCCCTGCGTCAACTATCAGCTCTTCTCTTCTTCTGATCTTCTCTATCTTCCCATCTCTGATCCATACCACCCTGTTTGACACATCTATCATCTTAAGGTCATGAGTAGCTGATATCACCGTCACGCCTCTCTCGGTGCTGACTTTCTTAAGGAGCATTATTATTGACCTACCCGTTGCAAGGTCTAGGTTTCCTGTAGGCTCGTCTGCTAGCACTATGGCTGGATCATTTGCAAGAGCTCTAGCTATTGCAACACGCTGCTGCTGCCCACCTGAGAGCTCTGTTGGCCTATGGTTTATTCTATCTCCTAAGCCGACTAGCTCCAGCAGCTCCTTGGCTTTTTTCCTTCTTTCACTTTTTGGGACACCTTCAAACATCATCGTCATTTCAACGTTTTCTAAAGCTGTTATCACGTATATTAGGTTGAATGTCTGGAGTATGTAGCCTATTCTCTGGCATCTTATTATTTCAAGCTCATAATCACTGAATGTCGATAGATCTCTACCTTCTAAGACAACTCGGCCACTTGTCGGCCGGTCAAGTGCTCCTATCATGTTGAACAGTGTTGTCTTGCCTGACCCGCTTGGCCCCATTATTGAGAGGTACTCTCCACGTACCACCTTCAGATTTATGCCGTCAAGTGCCTTGACTACTTCTCCCTTCAAGTAGTAGTATTTTCTCAGGTTCTGGGTTTCGACGATGACCTCGCTCATGCTAGTCCCCCATCAGGAGTAGTGTGTGGGTTCTCTCAACTCCTCTCATTTGCCTTATGTCTTGGAGGATTATCTTGCTTAGTGCTGAGAAGTCCACTCCTTCTATCTTGACTATGAGGTCACATGTCTCTCCTACAACAGGGTATATTTTCTTTATCCCGTCTATGCCTTCTAGCTTTCTATGTACTTCACGGAGGCTGCCTGGTGAAGCCTTAATGAGGACATAAGCTCCTCTGACCTTCTCTGGGCTGCCTATCAAGGGCTCACCTGCATACCTCAGTGGGCTGCATCTAAAAACTATGTCCTAACCTGAGGCTTGCTATATCTTGAGTGTCTCTCCCTCCTTAGGTGCTATGCTTGTTGTACCATAGGTATCCTCTATCTCGCTGGCGAACTTGTTTGCTTCCTCTCCATGCACGCAAAGGACCGCCTTAGGCCTCGTTTTCTTGATTAGGTACTTCATGCCTGTTACATCTGTGTGAGCTGAGAAATCAAGCTGCCTTACCTGCATGTTCACGTCTATTAGATCCCCTTCTGAGAGCTCGAGCTTCCTCTCCTCTATGAGCCTTCTGCCATTAGTGTCCTCTGCTTGGTAGCCTACGATAGCTACTGTCGACTCTGAACTGTCATGTAGCTTAGCTACATAATAGACCACTGGCCCCCCCTCCAACATACCAGATGTTGTTAGCACAACGCTTGGCGACCCTGCTATCTTGTCTCTCATCTTCTGGTCTCTAACGTAGTTGATTTTAGAGAGTGCTTGTCTTAGTAGCCTGTAGTCCCTTACCCTATTTGGGTATCTAAGTGTTATCTTGACTATGTTTCTGGCCATTCCGTCCATGAAGACAGGCCAGGATGTGCCAGCTACGTAGAGCACCATGCTTATTTCCTCTAGCCTAGCGAGAGCGAAGCCCGGTATGATTACAGTCCCTCTCCTGCTGCAGGTCTCATCTATTATCTGCTTAAGCTCCCTCTCCTGGCTGCTTCTAGGCGGGTGTTTTCTTGTAGCATATGTGGTCTCCATTATGAGGACATCCACTTTAGGTAGCTCCAGAGTCATTCCCTCGACTAGCCGTGTGTCTATGAAGTTGAAGTCTCCTGTGTAGAGTATGGTCTTGTTCCTGTGTCTGATGTAGAACATTGCTGAGCCTGGTATGTGTCCTGCGCTCAGCGCCCTAATCTCTATGCCTCCTCTGAGCTTTACGCCATGCTCGTACTCTACCTCCCTGTAGTTCCTATGGAACTCTAGTATCTCCCTCTCTCCATACCTAGCTTCATAGCTGTTTTTCTTCGCAACCCTGAGAGAGTCCCAGAGGAGTATCTCAGTGTACTCTCTAGTGAGGTCTATTCCAAGCACCTTAGGGGGTTTCTTCTTCATAAGCAGCGGGATAGCTCCTGAGTGGTCTAAGTGGGCGTGTGTCAGTGCAACATAGTTTACTTTGCCATCTGGCTCCTCAGGGTATAGAGGAGGCTTTCTTCTCCGTATTTTGATCCCATAGTCTAGCAGGACTCTGGTATCTCCAGCTGTAAGTTGGATTGCTGCGCGCCCTACTTCACGGCATCCGCCTAACGCCTTTATCTCTAACCTGCTCATTGTAAACTCCCTGCCTTACATGAGGGATCTGAAACCTGAGCTCGCGTGCTTTCTGTTTCAACCTCTGACAGTAGGTGGCCGTGGAAGCTTTTAAATGTAATTGTATTCCGCCATCAAGAAGAGGAGGCTGGTGCCCCAATGGTGTACAAGCCTAAGCTGAAGGAGAAGAGGTGGAGAATAGAGCTTGAGGAGAAGCTCATCGAGCTAGCTGAGGAAGAAGACCTGTATAGGTTCGACTTGAAGAGCGGTAAGCCGATATTCTCAATAGATACTCCTCCTCCATATGCCTCTGGCAAGTGGCACATTGCTGCTGCAGTACACTACACTCAGATCGATATGATAGCTAGGAGCATGCGGATGAGAGGCTATGAAGTATACTTCCCCATGGGAGTAGACAGAAATGGCTTACCTGTAGAAGTTGAGGCAGAGAGGAGGACAGGAATATCTCCACACGCCGTTGATAGAGAGACTTTCCTGAAGGTGTGCCGGCAGGTGCTAGATGAGTACGAGAGAGACATCATAAGGCTCACTAGGAGGCTTGGACTGAGCTGCGACTACAGGAACTACTTCCAAACAGACTCAGAGCTATGGAGGACACAGACACAGCGGACTCTCATAGAAGCTTACAGAAAAAACCTTCTCTACGAGGCTTATAGGGTTTCAAACTACTGCCCTGGCTGTAGGACGACTCTAGCCGACGCCGAGATAGAGTACAGAGAAGAGGAGACAAACCTCGTATACATAAGATTCAGGGTTAAGGAGACAGGTGAGCCTATAGTAGTGGCTACAACTAGACCAGAGCTTCTGAAGGCGTGCGCTTGTGTCCTCTACAACCCCAAAGATGATCGGTATCTGCATTTAGAAGGCAAGCATGCAGTTGTCCCAATGTACGATAAGGAAGTCCCAATACTATCTCATCCAAGCGTGAAGAAGGAGTTCGGAACAGGGCTTGTTATGATCTGTTCATATGGAGACCGAACTGACGTAGAGCTGTTTCGTGAGCTGGGCTTAGAGCCCTTAGTGCTGATAAACGAGGAGGGCAAGATGAACGAGAAGGCTGGAGCTTACGCTGGCTTGGCAGTCAAGGAGGCTCGTGAGAAGATAACTAAGGATCTACAGGATGCTGGGCTCGTTGAGAAAGTTGAGAAGATACGCCATAAGGTTCCTATTTGTTGGAGGTCTAAGCACCCACTTGAGTTCATACCGATGAAGGAATGGTATCTGAAGCAGCTTGAGTTCAAAGACGAGCTGAGGAAGCTAGCCTTTGAAGTCAAGTTCTATCCAGAGGAACACAGGCAGATCTGGCTCAACTGGATAAACTCCATTTCCACAGACTGGCCTATTTCCAGGAGGAGATACTATGGCACAGAACTCCCCTTCTGGTACTGCTTAGAGTGTGGGAAGATTGTCATCCCAGAGCCAGGAAGGTACTATCGCCCGTGGTGTGAGCCTCCTCCATTCGACAAGTGCCCACACTGTGGGTCTACAAAGGGCTTTCGAGGAGAGGAGAGAATCGTAGATACATGGATCGATTCGAGCATATCAGAGCTGGTGTACTGCGGATATGGCTGGAATGAAGAGATGCTGAAGAAGATGTTTCCATGCTCAATAAGGCCTCAAGGAATAGACATAGTGAGGACGTGGCTCCACTATACGATGCTAAGAGGATACCAGCTATTCAAGAGGCCAGCTTTCAAGGAAGTTTGGCTTTCTGGCCTAGGCCTGGACGAGAAAGGAAGACCTATGAGCAAGTCCCTTGGGAACATAGTCGATCCCGATGTAGTCATTGAGAAGTATGGCGTAGATGCAATAAGGCTATGGGGAGCCATGGAAGCTAAGCTAGGCTCGAACTACAGGTACTCTGAGGCCAAGGTGCGCTCTGCATACCGCTTTCTGAACAAGCTGTGGAACATAGCGAGATTCGTGTCATGCTTTCCTGAAGCTGAGAGGCCCAACCAGCTCAAACCAGCAGACGCATGGATCCTAGCTGAGCTAAACGAGCTGATAAGGAGATGCCTAAAAGGCTACGAGGAGCTTGACTTCTTCATACCATCTAACGCTGTATACAACTTCGTGTGGAACACCTATGCTCCACACTACCTTGAGATGGTCAAGTGGAGAGCTTACGGCCCACCCGACTCAGAACCCACTAGATCAGCATGGTATACCCTCCACACCACATTAAAGGCCGTCCTCCTCCTGCTAGCGCCCATTACACCGTTCATAACAGACTACATTTGGAGAGAAATGTACGGAAGCAGCATACACAGGCAGCTCTTCCCAAAGGAGATAGACGGCATAGATGACAAGCTGAGGGAGTTCACCGCCAGGATCAAGTCGTTCAATAGCTATGTGTGGAAGCTGAAGAAGGTTGAGCTGAGGATCCCTCTAAATGCTCCTGTAAAGGTAGAGGTTCCCGCAGACCTCAAGCTATTCAAGGAGGACCTTGTTCATATGCATAACATCCAAGAGTAGCCCATGAGCAGCCTAAGGTGGGCAGTCAAAATCTACTATGATGGCTCAGACTTCAGAGGCTATGCAAGACAGCCAACTGGATGTACGGTAGAAGACCACCTCATAGCAGCTCTGCAGAGGCTTTCTATCATAAAAGCCCCCAGTGAATCCCACTTTATTTCAGCATCCAGGACAGACAAGGGAGCTTCTGCGCTAGGAAACGTTGTAGCCTTTACAGGGGAAGCTAGCAGCCTAAGGCTTGGCCAGCTTAACCATGAGCTAAAGTGGCGTATAATAGCATGGGCTTATGCAAGAGTTCCAGCTGACTTTAACCCGAGGAAGGCAGCCTTGTACAGGAGGTACCTTTATGCAGATTACTATCATGGTGAAGACCTATCTCTGATGTATAAAGCAGCTAATATGGTGAATAAAGCTGGTGTTGTGAGATTTAAGTCTGGAGGAGCTGGATTAGTGCTTTCTGCTGCTGTGGCTTCCAGCGGGCAAGCCGTGCTGCTCGATGTGAGAGTCAAGTGGGCGATGAGAGGCTTTATACGAAGGCTTTGGGCTGCAATCAAGTCTGTTGGAGCTGGCAAGGTGACTATCGAGGAGTTCAGTCGCATAATCTCTGGTGAGCTGGAGTTCTCTTCATTCTCTCCTCCAGATGGGCTTCTGCTCCTTGATGTTGCTCTCCCAATCAAGCTTACAGTAGACAGGTACTCCTTACTTCAGCTCCTTAAGAGGCTACATGGCAAAATTAGGCTGCATAACACACTACATGTCCTTGCTAGGATTCAGAGAGATTCGCTTGCCCGTGCTATGGCGTCTCTTACCTGATTTTCTCGCTGTATATCAGTGTCACCATGGCTTTCCCACCGCATTTCTTGCACTTCTCTTCCTTGCCAACATAGTCTCCTCTCTGAAAGTCCCTTACGAGCTTTTCTCCGCATTCCTGGCACTCTATAACTATGCTTATGGATTTCCTCTCCTCTAAGGCTGCCCTTCTGGCTTTGACCACCTCAAGCATCTGCATCATTACTATGAGGACTGCTGCAAATCCCAACATGGCCCATATGATGTTACGCTCACTCTCTGTTTTAGCTGCTAGTGTAATAAAGAAAAGAGCTATAACCATCATTAAACCAACCATCACTAGGGTAGAGAGCAGATATGGCGTTGCAGGTCTTTCTACGCCCTTCTCTCCCAAGCTGCCCACCTACTGGCTTATCCCGATGGTGTTTCCTATTCCAGCTATTATTACAACATCCCCTTCACTGGTCTTCTTCTTGATGATATCAAGTATCCTCTCTACAACTCTGTCTGCAGCTTCAGCTACCTCTCTAGGCATTGCTGTGATGGCTTCTGTTATATCCTCCTTAACCACTATTGCAACCAGTGGTATTCCATATTCCGTTGCTACCGTCTCTATTTTATACTTCTCCGGCCCTGGATCGCCTATTGCCGCTCCTATTCCCTCAGCTACCTCTCCTGTTCTCTCTCCCTCTAGCTTTACTGCTGCATCTACCATTATAATCATCTTAACCTTGCCATCATGCTCTTTGACGATCTTCTCTACAGCATCCCCAGGCTTGCCCACCTCTCCTCCAGGCCCCTTGGCCTTTATGATGATGAGCTTTCTGCCGCTAGCCTCTCTCTCGTATGCGATCACGTTCTTCGCTACCTCTCTCCATTTTGAGCCGTTCCCTAGCTTGAATGCAACAAGAGGACCTAAGCTATCTCCTATAGGTATGCCTTCTTTGAGGGGTATTAGCGCTCTAAAGTAGCTTCTAGCTATCCTCATTATTTCTGGAAGGTACATGTAAAGCTGTACCATGTAGAAGTAGTTCTTTGTCTTCTTTGCTAGGAGGAATATGTGCCTGACAACCCTGTATATTATGTCTAGTGCTAGGTTTGCAGCTAGCACGTTCTTCATATTCGACCTCTCGGCTTCGCTTGCGTTGACAGCCACCTCCCTGATGAAGTCATCTACCCTGTCTTCTTGGGTCTTAAGCAGGTGCTCAAGCCTCTTTATGATCCCAACTGGGTCCATTGACACCGGTTCTATGAGAAAGAACCCCTTTATGGACTTCAGAGCCTTCTTAGCCTTTTCCTCGCTGCAGCCATACCTCCTAGCCTCCTCTTCAAACACCCTGTCTGCCCTAGTTAGGTAGCTTTCAAGCTGCTTTAGGTAGCTCTGTATCTCTAGCATCCTGTATGTGAGCTGTATTCTCTCATTTAGTGGCGTGAAGAACATCAGTGCTATCAATACCCAGAAAAGTATACTCCACACATCTGTCTGGCTGTTTTGCATTGTACTCTCCCACACATGCTACTAGTATTCACCCATGAGCATCAGCTTAAAATCGTTAAGCCATTAAGCTTCCCTACAATCCTGTGGCTTCTCTCCCTTCGGCAGAGCATCCTTACCATGCTCAGCCTTCTCTATTCTCATTGCAACCATATCCAGCACTTTATCAAGCTCCGCTCTCACGACATTATAGGTGGTTTTCGCCAGGTCGTATAGAAGCAGGAAGCCCATAAACAAGAGTATGATACCTAGTCCTCTGACAATGTAGTCTCCTATGCTAGGCACCTGCCTTAGCAAGGGGTTTACTGCCTCCCATAC
>QMWA01000043.1 GCA_003661385.1 Thermoproteota archaeon
ATTTGTGACCACGCAAATAGGCATGTAGCAGAGCCCCAGCTCCCTAGCTAGTGTAGCCTCAGTTGCCATGGTCATCCCAACTAGATCTCCCCCAACTGCTTTCATTGCCCTGATCTCAGCTGGCGTCTCAAACCTACTTCCCTCAGTGCAGCAGTAAACCCCTCCCTCTCTGATGCTCTCACCGGCTTCTTCTGCGGCTTTAGCAGCGGCAGCTCTCAGCTCAGGGCAGAAAATATATGGTGTGCATGTAGCATGTCTGACCCAGCGACCAAGCTCCTTAAGAGGGACTTTTCCATCAAAGTACGTGGGTATCCTTTTTTTAGTGCAGTCTATCATGTCTGATGGGAGAACTATATCTCCAACCTTTAGCTCTGTGTTTATCGCTCCAACGGCGTTTGTGGCGATTATTCTCTCAACTCCTAGCCTGAAGAGAGCTAACATATTGCCCTCATAGTTAACTCTAAATGGGGGTACTTCATGTCTAGCTCCATGCCTGCTTATGAAGTAAACCTCCCTCCCCTTATGCTCCACTACCCTGACCCTGACAGCCCCGTACTCTGTTATTACAGCGATGCTTCTTCCGCCTAGCAGCTTGTAAAAGCCACTTCCTCCTATAACACCTATCTTCAAGGGCACACCCTAAAGCTTCTCAGCCATGTACTCTACTAGCTCAACTAGCCTCGTAGTATATCCCCACTCGTTATCATACCAGCCCAGGATCTTAGCTAGATTTCCTCGTCTCCCCAGCACATACGTGCTTACTCCATCTATTATACATGAGTAAGGCGTCCCAATTATATCCGATGAAACTATCAGATCCTCTGTGTACCCCAGTATCCCAGCTAGCTCCTCTTCCGAGGCTCTCCTATACTCGCCATTGATCTCCTCTCTGGTAGTCTCCTCCTTTAGTTCGACAACCAAGTCTGTTATCGACCCATTGGGGACAGGCACTCTTAGCGCTATCCCAGTCAGTTTCCCTGCTAGCTCTGGTATTACTAGGCCTATAGCCTCAGCTGCCCCTGTTGTGGTAGGGACTATGGAGAGAGCTGCTGCCCTAGCTCTCCTCAGGTCTCTGTGAGGGAGGTCAAGAAGCCTCTGGTCGTTTGTGTAAGCATGGCATGTGGTCATCATTCCCCTCTCTATGCCAAACCTGTCATTCAAGACCTTGACCATGACAGCCAAGCAGTTCGTTGTACAGGAAGCCATAGATATTATCTTATGCTTGGCTGGATCGTATCTCTCGAGATTTACTCCAGGGACAACAGTGACATCTGGGTTCTTAGCTGGAGCTGAGATCAGGACCTTCCTTGCTCCAGCTTCTAAGTGCCTTGCAGCCTTATCTCTCTCTCTAAACCTACCTGTAGACTCCACAACTATATCCACACCATACTCTCTCCACGGTATCTTAGCTGGATCGCTCTCAGATAGCACTACAAGCCTTCTCCCATCAACCTCTATCTCTCTGTCACTCCACTTGACATCTGCCTTAAGAACCCCATGCACTGAGTCATACTTTAGCAGATGTGCTAGCGTTCTAGCGTCTGTTAAGTCGTTAACTGCAACCACCTCGACCTTGTTCCAGAACTCTGGCCTGCTAAGGGCTATTCTGAAGAATGCCCTACCTATTCTGCCGAACCCGTTGATGCCTACCTTAACTGTCATGTTCCCCTCCGCATGCCATAAGCACAATTTAATAATAGCTTATAGCCCATCCCACTAGAGCACGCCAGCTCTTCTCATCTACACTCGACAAGTTTATTAACTACATCAAGCATACCATACCTAGACTTGATGTAAGCACCTTACCTACCTTCAAGCTCATCCTAACCAGCTATTGGGGGGGTAACATGGCTCTTGCAACCCTAGGAGGCCAGCCTGTCCTAATTCTTAAGGAGGGTACACAGAGAACTAGAGGCGAGGAAGCGAGGCGACTGAATATAATGGCCGCCAGAGCAGTAGCTGAAGCCATAAGAACAACCCTAGGCCCTAAGGGAATGGACAAGATGATCGTAGACACCCTAGGTGACATAACGATATCCAATGACGGCGCTACCATATTAGATGAGATGGAAGTAAGACATCCTGCAGCAAAGATGATGGTGGACCTAGCTAAGGCACAGGACCATGAAGTTGGTGACGGCACAACGACCACAGTGGTCATAGCAGGAGCACTACTAGCTGAAGCAGATAGGCTGCTAAGAAAAGACGTGCACCCGATGGTCATAGTAAATGGGTTCAAGAGGGGAGTAGAGGAGGCAAAAAGGGTCCTAGATGAGATATCCGAGAAAATCGACGTCAAAAATGATGAGATACTGGTAAGAGCGGCGGAAACAGCCATGAGAAGCAAGGCAATAGCAGGTGAGCGAAGGTACCTAGCTGAGATAGCAGTCAAAGCAGTCAAGAGGGTGGCAGAGGAAAGAGACGGAAAGTACTTCATAGACATAGACAGGGTTAAGATACTGAAGAAGCAGGGCAAAAGCCTAAGGGAGACAGAGTACGTAGAGGGCATAGTGATAGACAAGGAAGTAGTCCACAGCGGGATGCCAAAGAGGATAAAGGAAGCCAAGATAGCCTTGCTAGGGTGCCCGCTAGAGATAGAGAAGACGGAGTTTAGTGCTGAAGTAAGGATAACAGACCCAGAGCAGATGATGAGGTTCATAGAAGAGGAAACTAACATCCTAAAGGACATGGTTGACAAGATTAGGTCGGTTGGAGCAAATGTGGTCTTCTGCCAGAAAGGCATAGACGAGATAGCACAGCACTTTCTAGCGAAGTACGGCATACTAGCAGTAAGGAGAATCAGCAGCAAGGATATGGAGAAGCTAGCCAAAGCAACAGGCGGCAGGATAGTCACAAGCCTAGAGGATCTCAAGCCAGAAAGCCTAGGATATGCAGAGCTTGTAGAAGAGAGGAAGATAGGAGAGGATAAAATGGTTTACGTAGAGGGCTGCAAGGATCCAAGAGCAGTCACAGTAGTCCTGAGAGGAGGAGCTGAGCTCCTGGTAGAAGAGGCTGAAAGAGGTTTTCACGACGCCCTATGTGTAGCCAAGACCCTCCTAGAGGATCCAAGGATAGTCTACGGTGGAGGAGCAGTCGAGATGAAGGTTGCGACAGCCGTAAGGGAGTATGCTGCAAAAATGGGCGGTAAGGAAAGGCTTGCAGTAGAGGCTTTTGCAGACGCAATCGAGAGCATACCAAGTGCACTAGCTCAGAACGCTGGAATGGATCCAGTAGAAACCATACTGGATCTCAGAGCAAAGCACGAGAAAGAAGGTGGATGGTGGGGAGTCAACGTACTAGAGAGCAAGATATCAGATATGAAGGAGCTGAATGTAATAGAGCCGACCAAAGTGAAGCTGAACGCCATAGTAGCAGCAGCTGAAACAGCACAGACGATAATAAGGATAGACGATGTGATAGCAGCCAAACCATTCGAGAAAGAGGAGAAGAAGGAGGGCAAAGAAGAGGAGGAGAAGCCTGAAAGCGAGTTCAGCAGCGAGTTCTAGGGTTACGCTTGAAGAAACCTAACATAGTTGACATCATAATCCTACTCTTCGTCCTTTCCCTACCAATTTTTATCTTAGCTAGAAAGTACTCCCCGCGAGAGGAGGCTCGTGAGTTCTCTGGGCTCGACATAATCAGGGTCTGTGAGGAGTACAACAGGATATCTGCAAAGGGATATGTTGTAGTAGCGAGAGTAGAAGGGAAGTGGACCTTCAACTCGACACCAGTTACCATAGAGGGTGTCGTAGTAAAAGCCGACAAGGCAAGGCTTTACATCGCTAAGAACAGCCTCCTGCTGTCGATAGGAGGTCCGATGGCAGATGTAGAGCACATAGCAGCATCCAAAATAACACTGCTTCCTCAGTCAAGGTCAGTCATAGTATTAAGGACAAAGCCGCTTAAAGCTAGTAGCTTAGAGGAATTTTCCTCAATAGTCTACAGTATAGCAGAGTCTGCAGCAGGAGAATATGGTGTAGCAACCATAAGAGTAGCTGGTAGACTGCTCCTGAGATGCAATATGTCACGAGGAAGCCCGGTATTCCAGAAGATCTGGCTTGACACCATATCTAGAATCAAGTTCGGGATAGTGTACCTCATATTAGAAGAAGGCTATCTTGAACTTAGCCTATATGGAGCGGGCTGGAGGCCTGAGGACCTCTCAGTCTTCACCTCGATACTCTCACAGAACGGAGTTGCTGTTGATGCAGTCATAACACCATCTCTAACCATAATGGTTGGAACTGAAAGGAGCTTAGCTGAGCCAGGCGCAGAGAAGTCTGTGAAGGCAAACTTAGCAAAGCTAGTACACTTGATTGAAACTGAGAAAGTAACAATATCCCCCTATCCATAGGTGTCCGTGGTTGTGGGCTTATTTGTCAAGGAAGTACAGAAGCAGCCTAACCAGAAGGCTAGCTGATAGGGCATCTACTGCGATAAAGAGGGCTGTAAGGGGGAGCCTTATAGTAAACTCAGCTCTCCGCATGAAGCTGCCTACACCAGCTCTCGGCTTGAGCAGCTCTAAGACGATCCAGCTTGCCAGCAAGTTAAGCGCTTCTGTCTGGTTAAGGCTTGATTCTCGTCTACTTGCCTTAGGTAGGCGCCTAGATAGCATCTTAGACGATTCTATGGCGTTTAAGGCCATAATTAGGTCCCCAGCCATACTCCTGATGCTCCTCTTCCTGTACTTTGCCTCATCAAGAGCGGTGGTTTCAGCTAGAACTCTAGTAGTTCTCCTAACCTCAATGCTTGCATATCTAGTTGGTGTTATAGCTGGTAGGCTAGAGTGCTCCAAGTCTAAGATCACTGTTGCAGAGAGCTCTGCTCCACTATACGTCGGTGGTGTAATGTACTTGCTTGGAGTAGTTTTTCTTGCTAAGCAGCTCACCTCCATTGGCGGCCTTCCTATTCTAAGTGAAGAGCTGCGTAGGAAGCTCGTTTGCTCCCTGACGTATGTAGCATGGAGCATAGCTCCTGCCTCAGTTATCATATCTCCATGGATACATTCTGGGAGGTCTAGCGTAGACAGGCTGAAGTTCCTTGTCTTCTCATCTATATCCGTTGCTATGGTGGCTTTACTGGGGTATAGGACGAGTACAATAGCTGCAATACTGGGTTTAGCCCTATATGCCTTCTACACGAGGCTAGCTACCTCACTTGACCTTCTGCTGACTTTCATAGCTGTATTAGGAGCTTACATTGGGATTGGTGTTGTGAGATATGAGCTGAGAGGGTTGATAGACCCATTTTACACGGCCCTTTCAAGACCAACTTTGACTGTGAGCAATTTTGACATTCTTATGCAGAAATACGGTTTTGCTCCTCTCTCACATGGCTTCATACACATCTCAGCCTTCACCTCTGCACTCCCTTTCCTACCTGGCTCCAAGATAGGACCTAGGAGGATAATAGGGTCTCTAGTTGGTGTGAGGGGAGAGGTCTCGACTACAGCTACAGTATTCGCGCCTCTTATCCTGGACTTCGGCCTTCTGGGCTGCATTCTAGCTTCACTGCTATGTGGATTTGTGATTTCACTGCTATTCTACTCAAGGAGTGAAAGCGAGCTTGCTGACAGAGTCAAATACAGCCTCTATTGTGTGCTCATAATGTACCTGGCGCCCTCGATTGAAAGTGGTCTACTAGACTTCAATGTCTATGTCTACATGGGGATAGCTTTAATGCTGTACTTTCTCATCTCACAGCCTTCTCAGAGCTCCACTCTTTAATGGGCTAGGCCCAAGCTTCCTTATCTGCTCAGTGAACTCCTTGACTATCTCGGCGAATCTCCCCCCCTCTGCTGCTGAAATCCACTCAAGTCTGAGTCTCTCTGGCTCAATGCCCATCTCCCTCAGCAGCCTTCTCAAGAGCAGGAATCTCCTAAGAGCCATGTAGTTCCCACGCAAGTAGTGGCAGTCTCCCGGGTGGCAGCCACCGATGAGTACTCCATCAGCCCCATTCTTAAATGCCTCCAATATGAACTCTGGACTCACCCTTCCACTGCACATCACTCTTATCAGCCTAATAGAAGGTGGATATTGTACTCTACTGGTTCCAGCTAGATCTGCTCCTGCATAGGTACACCAGTTACATGTGAAGCCTATTATCAGAGGCTTAAACTCCTTCATTTTACCACCTTCCCACTGTTAGCGCTCTTATCTGAGCTAGTATCTGAGTGTCGGTAAAGTGCTTCATTGTTATGGCACCAGATGGGCAAGCTCCGCTACAGGCACCACACCCCTGGCATATGGCCTCATGTACCCTGGCTTTAGCTCCCCTCTCGGTTTCAACGACCGCTATAGCCCCATACGCGCATATGCTCTCACATATCCTGCAGCCGCCACAGAGCTCTTCGTTCACCTGGGCAGTTATAGGCTCCACCACTACTTTCCCTGCTGACAGTGGTATGGAGGCCTGCGCTGCTGCTGCGCTAGCTTGAGCAACCGTATCTGGTATGTCCTTAGGCCCTTGTGCTGTCCCACACAGGTATATCCCTGGGACATGTGTTTCAACAGGTCTAAGCTTAGGGTGGGCTTCCAGGAAGAAGCCATCCGGGCTCCTAGATATCTTTAGCGCTTTCTGCAGGTGTTCAGCATCTGATGGCGGAGTTAGCCCTGCAGCTAACACAACCATGTCAAATTCCATCTCAACTATCTCTCCTGAAAGAGTATCCTCACACCTAACCACCAGGTTGTGTGTATCTGGGTTCTCAAGTACCTTAGAGACTCTCCCTCTTATGAATCGGACCCCCTCCTCCTGAACTCTCCTATAGAACTCCTCATATCCCTTACCAAAGCTCCTCAAATCCATGTAGAACACTACAACCTCAGTACTCGGAGACTTCTCCTTAAGCTGATGTGCATGCTTTAGGGTAGCCATGCAGCATATCCTAGAGCAGTACTCCCTGGCGCTCACATTCCTAGACCCTACACACTGTATGAAGGCAACTCTCCTCGGAGGCCTACCGTCAGACGGCCTCAGGACTACTCCACCAGTTGGACCTGCTGCGTTAACAAGCCGCTCGAACTCAAGGTTTGTTATTACGTTTGGGTATCTTCCGTATCCGTATTCTCTTGCTTTTGTTGGGTCGTATAGGTCGAATCCTGTTGCTACTATTATGGCACCTACATCGAGCTCAACCTCCTCAGGCTTCATATTGAAGTCGATAGCATCCCTACCCTGCTCCCTACAAGCCTCAACACAGCTCTCACACTCAATACAGCTATCCTTGTCTATGAGAAATACGGATGGTACAGCCTGTGGAAACGGGCGGTATATTGCTTTTCTTACTCCTAGTCCCATGTCCCATTCGTTTGGTACTTCTACTGGGCATACTTCTGTGCATGCTCCGCATGCGTTGCATTCTTCTTCTTTGACATACCTCGGCTTCTTCAGGACCTTCACTTTGAAGTTCCCTATGAACCCATCTACACTAGTAACCTCACTATAGCTCAGCAGCTCAATATTAGGATGCCTAGCAACATCAACCATCTTAGGGCCTAGAATGCATATTGAGCAGTCTAGTGTTGGGAATGTTTTGTCTAGTAGTGCCATTTTTCCTCCTATTGTGGGGGACTTCTCAACCATGTACACCTTAAAGCCCATATCAGCTAGGTCTAGAGCTGCCTGTATCCCTGCTACACCCCCTCCTATCACCATGGCTTTAGGAGTGACTGGAACCTCTATGGTTTCTAGAGGCTGAAGCCTGCGGGCCTTCTCCACCGCCATCCGAACCATGTCTATAGCTTTCTCGTTAGCAGCCTCACGCTGATGTGTGTGACACCAGCTACACATCTCTCTTATGTTAGCCATCTCGAACAGGTAGGGATTGAGTCCTGCTTCAGCAATGCACTTCCTGAAGGTAGGCTCATGCATCCTAGGGGAGCAAGCTGCGACGACAACTCTGTTTAGATTGTACTTTCTTATGTCCTCTTTGATGAGCTCTTGCCCTGGATCTGAGCACATGTACCTGTAGTCCTTGGAGACAACGACACCAGGGTAGTCCTTAAACGCCTCAGCAACCTTCTCACAATCGATAACACCAGCGATATTCAGCCCACAGTGACAGATGTAGACTCCTATGCGAGGGGAGTCCTCGTGATTAGTGCCCTGAGCCAAACCATCACCTCACTTGGCTGTGATCAGAGCCACCAGCAGGTGGCTATTTCAAAATTTTTACATATTTCGTAAGAGAGCAGAGTTAGAGCGGGTCACCTCAACACGATTTGGGTATAGAACTGTGGCCTTCTGTCATCAAATATGTCATTTAGCTCTGTTATCTTCTTGTCTCTAGCTAGGGACAGGTCTATCTCGACGATCTTCACGTCTTCAGCGTCTCTAGGCGAGGAGGCCAAAACCTCCATCTTAGGTGAGACTACCTGGCTCATGCCAGTGAACTCTAGCCTCAGCCCGCCCCGGTCTTCCACACCTATTCTATTTGCAGTGATCGTGAACACCCTGTTCTCTATGCTTCTGGCGAGCATAGCTCTCTGAGCGTATGGGAGGATAAGGTTAGCAGGGTGGCATATTACCTCAGCTCCCCTGAGTGCTAGAACACGACAAGCTTCTGGAAACACCCAGTCATAGCATATGATTACACCGAGCTTAAGCTTGCCTACCTCAAATACTGGGAACCCAAGGTCTCCTGGAGTAAAGTAGAGCTTTTCCCTGTAGAAGAGGTGGACCTTCCTATAGACTGCAGTCTGCCCGTCGGGCATGCAAACTGCTGCAGAGTTATACACCTTCCCTCCATCAGCTAGCTCTGCAAATCCGGCTATGACCGTAGCTCCCTGTTCCTCAGCAGCTTTGAGCCATTCCCTCACTGAAGGGCCCTCGTAGAGTGGTTCTGCGAGCTTCAGAACCTCATCCATGCTGGTGAAGTTATAGCCTGTGTTTGAGAGCTCTGGCAGAACTATCACATCAGGTTCTCTTGCAGACCTTATCATCTCCACTGTTTTCTCTACATTTCTCTCTTTTTCGCCAAACTTAGGGTAGAACTGTACGTATCCAACTCTAACTTTACTGCTACCCATGATGCATCTTCCTCAAGAAGTCAGCTATGACATCCTCTAGCGTCGGCTCACCTATCTCCTGGAGCTCATATCTGACCCTCACTATGGGTTTATCAAGCTTAACGAGTCTAGCTAGGTCTATCGGCGTCCCTGAGACCACGGTGTCGCATGGAACCCTTTTGATGGTCTCTATGAACTCAGCTAGCTGAGACTTCCCGTACCCCAGTGCAGGCAGCACATTCGACATGTGAGTGTACTTCTCGAAGGCCTCCCTAATAGAGCCTATAGCATATGGCCTGGGGTCAACAATTTCAGCAGCTCCATACCTTATTGCAGCAATGTACCCTATGCTGTATGGTAGCCCTCCGTGGGTTACTGTCGGCCCGTCCTCTACAACAAGCACCTTCTTACCCCTTATCAAGGATGGGTTCTCAACCTTAGGCGGAGAGGCGGCCTCTATCAGGACCGCATTCGGGTTAGCTCTTCTTACATTCTCTCTTACAGTCATCAGATCCTTCGGGTTTGCTGAAACAACCTTGTTTACAACCACTACATCAGCCATCCTCAGGTTTATCTCACCTGGATATGAAGACAGCTCGTGACCTGGCCTAAGCGGATCTACTACCACTATATGGAGGTCTGGCTTGAAGAATGGCAGGTCGTTGTTGCCTCCATCCCATACTATAATGTCTCCATGCTTCTCAGCCTCTCTTAGGACTACCTCATAATCTACTCCAGCGAACACAGTATACCCTCTCTCGATGTGCGGCTCAAACTCCTCTCTCTCTTCTATAGTGCACTCGTACCTATCCAGATCCTTGTAGGTCTCAAACTTCATACATACCTGCTTGGAAAGGTCTCCATAGGGCATTGGGTGTCTCACAACAACAGGCTTTAGGCCTCTTTTCACGAGAATATCACATACTCTCCGAGTGACAGTGCTCTTTCCAGCTCCAGTCCTGACGGCGCACACGGATATCACCGGCTTACTGCACTCGAGCATAGTGTCCTTCGGGCCTACCAACATGAAGCTAGCGCCCTCAGCCATCGCCTTGGATGCAAGCCTCATGACCTCACTGTAGAGTAAATCGCTATAGGATAGGACAACTAAGTCTATATCGAGCTTTCTGATGAGCTCGGTCATCTCGCTCTCGGGGTATATGGGTATCCCATCAGGATAGAGGCTTCCAGCAAGCTCAGGAGGGTATATCCTGTTGGCTATATTCGGGAGCTGACCGGCTGTGAACGCAACAACCTCGTATCTTGGGTTATCCCTGAAGCACATGTTGAAGTTGTGGAAGTCCCTGCCAGCAGCACCGAGGATTAAAACACGTATCTTCTCCCTTCGCATGCTATCCGACACCTTACCTCAAGCAACTTAAAAAGGGTGAGCAATAAGGTACTGATGACCAGGAAAACAGCTGGGTCTGCAGACGAGGCCAAGATAAGGGCACTTAACCTGATATCCAGCTCGCTCAAGCTCCTAGTTGGCGTCCTAGTGGTGAGGGTAGCAGGAAAGATCCTGGGAGACATCGTGCTGTTCGAAATAGGAGAGTACTCGCTGTCCACAAGGATTACCCTAAACCTGTTGAACTTCGCAGTGATAATATACTTCGGCTACAGGGTGCTGGTTAACCTGACTTACTTCCTCGATAGAGCGTCAGAGCTCATAGTCAGGAGATTTGGGACAGAAGAGAAGGATCCCAGGAGAATAGCTCATGACATAACGTATGTGATTATTATAGTACTGGCATGGGAGGCAGTAAACCC
>QMWA01000044.1 GCA_003661385.1 Thermoproteota archaeon
GGGAGATAGGCTACGCTGACCTCATGCGTGACGTGCTGAGGATGCGCCCAGACTACTGCATCGTGGGCGAGAGCAGGGGGGAAGAGACCAGGATACTCGCGCAGTTCATAGCGATGGGCCGCACCGGGTTCGCTACCTTCCACGCTGTCTCGGTTCAGGATGCCTTGAGGAGGCTTGTGAGCCACCCACTCAGCCTCACTCCAGAGCAGGCTGCGATGTTCCAGGTGATAGTCCTCCTGAGGGTGGTCGAGGGCAGGAGGCTTGTAGCTGAGATAGCTGAAACAGAGGCTGAAAGCGGGCTTGTGAAGGCTAGGAGCCTGTTCAAGCTCAGGGGAGGAAGACTGGAGGGTGGTGTCGAGGATAGCAGCGCTCTTGCGAGAATAGCTGAGAGAAGAGGGTGTAGTATGGGGGAGGTGCTTGAGGATTGGAGGAAGAAGCTGAGGAAGCTCAGGGAGCCTTAATCCCTGAGCCTAAGCTAGTGTACAGGGTTGCACGCAAGCTCTTCCCTGAGAGCCTGCTGGCCAGAGGCTTAGCTGGCAAGATGCCTGAGGACGCCGCCAGGGAGCTGCTGCTCACATCTCTGGCTGCAGCCTCGCTTGCAGCTACGTCAAGCTACGTGGTGAGAGAGCCTCTAGCACTGCTTCCTCTCATGGCTGTCCCAGTCAGCTTGCTGGCACCCAGGTTAGGGGCTAGGTCTCTGGGTGAGGAGCTCGACCGAGAGCTCTGGCACGTGCTTGGTGCGCTGTGGATCCTGTTCGCAGCTGGAAGGAACCTCTCAGCGTCGCTTAGGGCTGCAGCACGGGCCTCGGGAGGCAAGGCAGGGGAGTGGCTCACGCGTGCCGCAGCCAGGGTGGAGCACCTTGGGCCTGTGAGGGGGCTCAAGGCCAGCATAGCTCTATGCCCCTCAGCTAGGCTCAGGCAGCTGCTGGAGAGGCTCCTAGACTACTGCGTTGGGAGGGGGGAGATGACGGTGGAGATGCTCAAGCGCGAGCTTGAGGAGCAGAGCACAGTGATGGAGGGGCAGCTTATGGCAGCTGCTAGGAGGCACATGCTCTTCCTGACCATGTACACCGTTGTGATGGTTGTGTTCCCAGTGGTGCTAGCTCTAGTGTACGTGCTTAGAGCTATAGCTGAGCCTACTCAGCTGAACCTCACACCATTCATGCTAGCAGTAATGCTCCCTGCACCAGCTTTCACAGCCTTGTTCAGGAGGCAGCCCAAGCTCTATACCCTGCCGAGGAAGCTCGTAGCCTCAAGCTGGGCCATAGCCCTGGTAGCAGCTGCAGCAGCCTTGGCAGCAGGCCTAAGCCTGGCGGCAGCAGGCCTAGCACTAGGCTTAGGGTACCTCATGGTAGCTAAGGCAGAGAAGGAACTCCACCAGCAAGCACTAGAGCTACCACACTTCATTGAGGATGTCAGCGCTGAGCTGGCAGGAGGAAAGACGCTGAGCAAAGCCATCCTCAGGATGCAGGCAGAGTACAGAGGGCTCAGAGAGGCTCTCAGGAGGCTTAGAGCTCAAGCAGAGCTCTCGATGCCGTACACGAGGGCTCTCAGGGGGTTGCAGAAGGCAGTAAGGCATGTGGAGACATCAAGCCTCCTGAGGCTGCTTGAGGAAGCCCTGAAAGCAGGCGCAAGCCTAGAGGAAGCCCTGAGGAGCACGTCGGCATTCGGCAGGAGGCTTAGAGCCGTGTTCCTGAGGACAGAGGCAGAGAAGAGGCAGCACTACATCGTGGTGGTGGCGTGCTTCGCGATAGCAGCAGCAAGCATCACGCTGATCCAAGCACGCCTAGGGCTACAGGAGCTGATCCCACAGCAGCTAAGCAACCTGACACGCACCCTAAACCTGCTGATAGCAGCGCAGGCGATAGCAGTAGGCCTGGTGCTAGGCACAGCGAGAACAGGACACCTGACCTCAGGGCTGAGAGAAGCAGCCATCCTCTCTGCCATAGCCCTCACAGCACATCTGATAACACGCTCAGAACTGCATGCAGCCTACACCATGACGGCAATGCTCCATATGCTCATGCCGTGAGCCACCCTCTAAGCTCAAGCTCCTGTCAACAAGGAGATCTTAGGCCAGAAACCTGACGGCACGCCTCAAGCAGTGCACCCACATGCTACAGCTGAATCGATGCAGCCATGGGCTTAAGTACACCGTTCAGAGGCCCTGTGAAGCAGGCTATAGCACATTATTATAGGCTACCTCTTAAGGCTGGGGGTGCTGTTGGCTAGTAGATGGCTGAAGCTCCTCTTTGGTGCATCTCCATTCCTGGTCGCCTTCGTGTTCATAGCAGTGTCCATTGCAGTCTACCCTGGGTTCAGCTGGAGGAGGAACGCTTTAAGCGACTTAGGGCATGCTACTAGAAGTAGAGCTGCTGTAGCCTATAACCTGGGGATCTTTACAGCCGGCTTCCTCGCCGCCTTATATGCCATGAAGTACGTTGTTGGCAGGTGGCTTGCCACTGGCTTATGCCTTGAGCTAGCTGGGTACACGCTTGGGCTTGTAGCTGTGTTCGACGAGGTGTATGGGCGTGTCCATGGAGCTGTCTCAGCCTTGTTCTTCCTCATGCTGCTAGCTGCCTCCATAGCATACTCCATTGAGCGTAGGTGGCTGGCTCCTGGGGTGCTTGGTGGGCTTGGCTTGCTCAGCTGGATGGCCTTCTGGGCTGACGTATTCGAGTGGGGGGCTGCAGTCCCTGAGGCGATCTCTGTTGCCCTAGCCTTCATCTGGTATCTTAGGCTGGTAGCTGAAGCCTCTAGCAGGTGACTTTTTAAGCTGGCATAGAGGGCGGAGGATATGCCTGAGGAGGCCAGCCTGTATGCTATACCAGGGCTATCTGGAGTGTGGGTTGTTGAAGACATCACTAGGAACAGCTTCTTCATATACAAGGTTAAGAAGGTCCTGGAGTACGTGAGAAGCAGGTACCAGGAGATCTGCGTAACAGACACGCATGACTTCGGGCTCGCTCTCATGCTTGATGGGAGAGTGCAGTTCACTGAGCGAGATGAAGCAGTATACCATGAGAGCCTAGTTCACCCTGTGATGCTAGCCCACGAGAGCCCTGAGAGGGTGCTGATAGTCGGTGGTGGAGATGGGCTTGCTCTCAGAGAGGTGCTGAAGCACAGCTGTGTCAAGAGAGCTGAGCTCGTCGACCTGGATGAAGCTGTCATAGAGGTCTGCAGGAGGCACTTCAGGAAGATCCTCAAGGGAGCATTCGAGGACTCTCGAGTGAGAGTCCACATAAGCGATGGCAGGCTCTTCTTGGAGAAGGCTCCTCAAAACCACTATGATGTAGTGGTGCTAGACTTGACAGATCCCCTTGGAGGAGGCCCTGAAAAGCTCCTCTACACTGTAGAGTTCTACAAGCTCGTCAGGAGAGTCCTGAAGGAAGGAGGGCTTATGGCTACTCAGGCCACGTCGCCATTCTACCCCAAGGTCTTCGGCAGCATAGTGAAGACAGTCAAGGAGGTCTTCCCTAGCGTCAGCTACCACCTAGCTTTCGTCCCCTCATACTCCCTCCCGTGGGCATTTGTGGTGGCAGGTGAGGAGCTACCTGAGCTCACAGCTGAGGAGGCAGCCAAGAGATTGAAGGAGAGAGGTGTGAGCTTAAGGTACTTCAGCCCTGAGATCATAGCTTCCCTCAGAGCCTGGGCGACTTCACCTGAGCTAGCTAGGATGGTTGAGGAGGCTAAAGCAGCTACCGACGCAAGCCCGCTGCCACACTAGCCTAGGAGCTTCAGCAGTAGAGACTCCAGCTCAGGAGTCAGCTCCCTGACCCCAACCCCCACTTTAAGCCCCATGCCAGCTAGCCTAGCTAGGAGAGGCTTTAGCACGTAAGCTGGTGGAGGAGACTTCAAGTCCACCTGGACACCTGTTATCTTGAGGAGCTTTGAGTCCTCCTCGATCAGCCTAGCTGCCTCACCTGTAGGTGGTATGTGCCTCACCACCTCCCTGCTTTGAGCTAGCTTCTTGAGCTGGCGGCTCCAGTCTGGCGCGGATATGGGTGGGCCTGCTACACCAACCTTGTACCTTAAGCTCGACAGCTGCTCGAGAACCTCAGCTGGTGGGCTTGGAGTGCCTGGTGTTATGAAGAGTATCACTTGAACCCCCATGGCATCAGCTTCCCTAAGAAGCTCTGGGATGCTAGCCCAGTCTGAGACCTTTACCTCGAGTACAGCTGACAGCCTAGACGCCAGCTCTAGAGCCTCCCTCACAGCCTCCTGTGTCGTGGCTATGTGGACCTCTACATGGGTAGCTGGAAGCTCCAGGTGCTCTAGCGCCTGTAGGCTGAGAGCAACCCAGCTTAACTCCACCTCAGGGGTCTCGTGGCGGACTTCAGCCACGATGTACTTGCCGAACTCCGCTATGACCCTGGCTCCAGGAGCTCTCAGGACGAGCTCAGCTTGCCTTGCTGTCAGCACGAACACGCCGCTCTTCCTGCCCTCCCTCACAGCCCTCTGGAGCTCTGTGCCGCCTACCTCCCTGTACATCCCTGAGTCGGTGAGCCTGCCTGTAGTCAGGGTTATGTAGTCTGCCAGCGGCCCCATCGGCACATGGAGGACCTCCTCCTCAGGGATGTTCGCAGCAATCCACTCTGAGAGCTCTATGAGAGCAGGGTCGTTCAGAGAGAAGCCCCATGGGTCCCTGATGTCAGCCCCTGAGGCTAAGGCTAGCTCAGCTAGCAGAGGAGACTTGCACCTCCTTCCTCCAGCAACCTCCCACAGGGCCCCGCCTGCCCCCGTGAGCATGAGCACGCTAGGCTCGCATAAGGCTGACCCTAGAGCTAAGGCCAGCGCTGCTACAGCAGCTAGCCTCCTCCTCTCAGCTACCTTATCGAGGACCACAGCTGCAGCGAGCGCATTCACCATGGGGGAGTGCAGTATGTACCTTGAGCCGTAGGTTAAGGCTATTAGGGTGAAGCCTACTGGGGCTGAGGCTGGAATCGAGTACCCCCTCCTCTCCCCTGTGAGCGCCACTGAGAGAGCTACTCCAACTGGAGTTAGTGCTAGGAGCAGAGTGCTCGCTGACAGCGCTGTGGCAACTAAGCCTATGGCCTTAAACCTCCTCACCATGCTCAAGTACTCCAGGTTCGCTGCCACATGAAGCCCCCAAGGGAGGTAGAGGGCTAGAGCTAAGGCAGCTGAAGCAGCCAAGTCACGCCACAGGCTCTCACCATAGGCGTGAAGGATGGCAGCCTGTAGGAGCAGGCACGCAAAGAACACCAGAGGGATCCCTAGGTGGAGGTACAGGACTGCAGCAAGCAGGAGGCCCGTGGTGACCCTGCGTCTAGCTAGAAGGCAGTAGGCGAGAGGAGGGTAGAGGATGAGAGCTAAGGCGGTGGGAGCCACTGTAACCTGCCACATCCAGAAGTGAGTTGAGCTAGATAGCAGCAGAGCAGCTATCAGAGCCAGCCTAGAGGAGAACAGCCTCCTTGACACCAGGTAGAGTGAAGCCAAGGACAGGGGGTACTGGACTACTGTGATCAGCCTCCCAACTGAGATGAAGTCAAGGCCTGTTGCAGCATGGATCCACCACACCAGCACATGGAGAAGCGGAGGATACAGGTTAGGCCTCCCAACTGGAGCATACTCGTAGTAGTCCCAAAGACACACCTTGCCATAGTCACTGAACATCTTCCCCATCAGCAGGTGGTATGGCGTGTCAAGCCCTAAGGGAAGCCTGCTCCAACCTAGCGCCAGCAGAGCAAGGTGGCTAGCTACAAGCACAGCAGCAGCGGCATCATACCTATCCAACATCAGCCCCATGAAGCCACCCTAGCTCCTCCTATAAGCGTTGTGAACACAGGAGAAGCTCTGGAGCACAGGCTCGAGTACAGCTACAGTACACTGCATGCAGGTGCATGCAGTAGCTGACTTCAGCTCTAAGCTGCCCGCTGGCGTAGCCAGCATCCAGGGCAGCAGGCCCTCAGCCTCCAACTCAGCTGCAGCTCACTGCGAGGCAGGTGTGAAGCCTAGGAGCTCCACCTGTACTCCTGATCACAGCTGGCTTAGCTAGGCTGAGGGAAGCTGAGAGGAGAGAAAGCAGCTCTAGCGGGATTTAAGCACTCTTCTGCTGGCTGAGTAAGCTTATAACTGCTGGGCAGGGTGGTGCTAGGGGTCTGCTTGAAAACCATAGTGCTCTCAGTGCTCTTGCTTGCTGGACTACAGCCCTACCTTGCAGTAGACCTGAGCTCCAGCAGCGTCTTTCCTGGCGGTAACGTCACTGTCTCCGCCTCGCTTTCCCCCAGCCTCCCAGCCATATTCGAGGCTTACCTTTACTGTGGTGAGGAGGCCATCTCCAGAGCTACAGCCACCTCGCTGACCGGTATAGCCCAGCTTACGCTAGAAGTCCCTAGTGGAGCTGAGCCTGGCACCTATAGGGTTGTTGTGGTGGCTTTAGGTGAGAGGTTCAGGGTTGAGGGTGAAGCTGAGCTAGCTGTAGCCCCCTCTCTCCAAGATGTAGCTGAGCTAGCTGCCAGAGCTGCTGTAGCCTCCTATAAGGCTGAGAGGGCTGCTGAGGCTTTAAGCGGGTATCCTGAGGCTGAGAGGCTAGCTGAGCTCAGGAGCTCTGTCTTAAGCGGGATCCACAGGCTATTTGAGCTATGCTCCAGCGGGGAAGCTGAGGAGGCAGCTGCCCTCTACTCTAGAGTGCAGGAGGATGTGAGGAGGCTTGAGAAGGAGGTAGAGGAGGTTAGTGGAGCTAAAGCTGCAGTCTGGAGCATAGCTAGGCGTGTAGATGAGTCGCTGGAGTTCAACCCAGCTGTGGCATTCAGGTTCTGGGCTAGGCTAGCTACAGCCTCAACCCTACTCCTGATCGCGCTAGTCGTGCTGTTCCCACTCTACTCCACAGGGCACCTCACCTTTGCAATCCAGGTAGCTAGAGAGCTCGCCAGCAAGGGCGAGGACATCGATAGCATCGAGGTGGTGTCCGCTGTGGAGGAGAGAGCTGCTAACGCGCTCGAGCTAGCGTACTCCCAGGCATCAGAGAGCCTAGATGCCAGAGGGCTCTCCATGAACGCTGTCGCAGCTGTGCTAGCTACAGTCGGGCTCCTAGCTGACAACATAACTGCTGTCATAGGCTCGATGCTCCTAGCTCCCCTCATGAGCGTCTTCATAGCTGCAGCAGTAGGACTCTCGCTGGTAGGCTTCAGGAAAGGCGAGGTCAGCGGCGAGCTCGTGTTCTATACTGGGCTCAGAGCTGGGCTCGTTGGCGTGGCGGTAGTGGTGCTCATATCGTGGCTCACAGCCCTTGCCTCAAAGGCTTTTGTCCCACTCAGGCTCACAGGCCAGCTCTCAGCTAGAGCTGCACCCAACTTGGCTGACTTCGGGATAGCTCTTGGAGCTGGGCTCGGAGGAGGCATAGCCTCTACTAGCAGGCGTGGAGGTGAAGCCCTAGCTGGAGCAGCTGTAGCCATAGCGCTAGTTCCACCTGCCTCAGCAGTGGGCTGTGGGCTAGCTATGCTGAACTCAAGCCTCCTGCTTGGGTCGACAGCCCTCCTTACAACAAACATAATAGCTCTGCTGGCTTCAGGCTACCTGACAGCGAAGATGTACATAGTTTACCCTGTACTCGAGCTCATGTACTCCAGAGTGAAGAGAGAGGTCAGTGAAGCCTACAGGGGGGTTCCACCTGCCTCAGCTCTCCTAGCCTTCGCAGTCTTCCTAGCTGAGCTCCTT
Organism: Thermoproteota archaeon; assembly: GCA_003661385.1. Taxonomy (GTDB): domain Archaea; phylum Korarchaeota; class Korarchaeia; order B14-G2; family B14-G2; genus B14-G2. The sequence goes on from QMWA01000044.1 coordinate 7,678, forward strand.
GAGCTAGCTCTGCTCTGGGTCAAGCTGGCAGCGGGGGTCTCAGCCTCAAGAGGCTTCACGAAGGCAGCTAGAGCTCTAGCTGAGAGGGTAGCTAGGCTAGCTACCCCATTCATGCTGGCTGTAGCAGCTTGGGCTCTGATATCAACTGAGGCATCAGCCTTCTTCTCAGCCCCCCTGGCTCTGCTGTTCACTGAGCTGTCTCAGGCAGCAGCGCTCCTGAAGCTCAGCTGGCTAGCCCCCCTGCTGAAGAGCTTCCCGGCCATAGCCTTAGCTGCCGCCCTGCTTACAGCTGGAGTCTTGAGGTGGGCTTCCTCAGCTAGGCAAGGCTCCAAGAGGAGCCTCAGCAAGCTCCTGGCTGGAGCAGCCCTGCTATGGGTTACCTTAGGCTACATGCTTAGAGCACACATGTACTCCCATGTAGCAGCGTCATACACCCTAGCCCTAGCGCTCGGGGTTGCTGTCTGGTCTTCCAGGAGGCTCTGGAAGGCTAGAGGTAGGATAGCTGTGTACGCTTTCCTCGTCTTCACCCTACTGACCTTGATGGCGCACAGCACGGAAGCATATCAGAGGATATACCTCGGGAAGGTTGCAGCTGAGCTCGAGGCCAACAGGGTTGTGAGAGAAGCCATAGCAGCCTACACAGGGATCCCACCCGAGAGGGTTGAGGTCGACATAGAGCCTACTCCACAGGGCTGGCTGGCTCATGTCAAGGTCACAGCTGACATCAGCGAGCTGAGCAAGCTGCAGCCAGCTGCCTTCAGTGAGGCAGAGCAGGCCTCTGAAATAGCCTTACAGCAGGACATCCAGCTTAAGGTGGAGTACAGGGTTGTGCCAGGTGGCTAGCATGCTGGTAGACGCCCACACGCACTTCCATGAGATCCCACCAGATGAGAGAGCCAAGTACATGGGGATGTGGATCATAGCTGTAGCAGACGACCTTGAGAGCTCAGCTGAGACCCTCAAGCTAGAAGGCGAGCACCTAGTGAGGTGCGTGGGGATACACCCTTGGAGCGTAGGGGGTGCAAGCTCAGCTCACCTAGATGAGCTGGAGAAGCTAGCCTACAGGGGTGAGGTGGAGTGCATAGGTGAAGTTGGCCTAGACAGGAGGCGTAAGGGCTTCAGCAAGCAGCTCGAGTTCTTCAGGAGACAGGTGAAGCTCGCCATAGACCTCGGAGTCCCGCTGAACCTGCATGCCCTAGACGCTTGGAGGGATGTCCTGGAGGTTCTGGACCACTATGGAGCTGAGAGGGCTCTCTTCCACTGGTACTCTGGGCCCACTAGCCTCCTGCCTGAGCTTGAGGAGAGAGGCTACTTCATCTCAGTGAACCCATGTGTCGTGTTCCAGAGGAAGCACATGAAGGCGCTGGAGCAAGCAAGCTTGGAGATGCTGCTGACTGAAAGCGATGGCCCCTACGTCTACAGGGGAGTGAAGCTTGAGCCCTCGATGGTGAGAGAGAGCCTAAAGGCTATAGCCAAGGTGAAGGGCATTAGCCTAGCTGAAGCAGAGGAGCTGGTTGAAGAAAACCTCATGAGGTACCTCAGCAGGTAGCTTTATCAGGCTGCTCAAGGCAGGCTAGTGGGATGAGGAGTAACCTCGAGCCTGAGTGGTGATGACCTGAGACCTCGCTGACCTAAGGCAGCCCTAGCTCACCCCTCTTCATCTTCTCAACAACCTCAGCTAGCTTGCTGACGACGAGCTCGAACACCCTCTCGCCCTTCTCTCTGCTAGCAGTCTTAGCTAAACCTATCACGCCTGTCTTCGTGACCTCACCTGTCGTCTTCACCTCTGATACTGGAGCAGCCTCAGGAAGAGGGCCGTCTACGATGAGGCTCTCGTCTACCAGCTCAGGAGCCAGGTGCATCATGAGAGAGGACTCCTCTGCTCCAGCGTGATGCCTCTCCTCCGGCTTGAAGAGACTGAGCTCAGCTGAGACATGCCACCACTCAGCTACCAGGACCGTCATGCTGAGCTCTATCCTAGCTTCTAAGGCAAGCTCCCTCAGGACAGCAGAGTTCCCTCCGTGCCCGTTTACAACTAGAAGCTTTCTAACACCCTGCTCCCATAGGCTGTAAAGCACATCTCTCAGGTAGGCTTTGAAGGCCTCAGGTGAGACATAGACTGTCCCAGGGAAGTCCTTGTGGTGAGCTGAAACCCCATATGGGACTGGAGCTAGAGCTGGAACCCCAGCTCTCTCAGCTACAGCCTCAGCTATCCTCCAGCTGGCCAAGTAGTCTGCTCCAACAGGGAGAGCAGGGCCATGCTGCTCAACTGAGCCGACTGGAAGGATCGCTACATCACACTCCTCTAAGGCATCCTCTAGCTGCCTCCAGCTCTTCTCCCACCACCTCAAGCCTTCCACCACCAGCCCTAGCTGTCGTACTTTAAAGACAACTGTGACCCAAAGATATTAAAGCCTACTGAGGCAGGCCGTCCAACCAAGCAGGTGGCTAACAGTGGGCAGCATACTCCTACTCCTGAGGCTTCTCTCAGCTGCATTCGGGCTTCTTATACTCATCGGAGTAATAGAGCTGGCCTACATAGTTCTGGATGTGGATAGGTTCAGAGCAGCTAGGGCGTACATATACCTGAAGGTGCCTCAGCTCAGGATAGCCTTCCTAACACTGCTGGTCGGAGTCATCTTCGAGATAGCTGGAGGAACCCTCATCATGCTAGCTGCAATAGGTGTAATACCAAGCAACATGAAGGCTGCATTAGCTCTCATCACAGTAGGCCACCTGGCAGTCTTCATCGGCCTCCAGCTCCTATACTTCATATTCTCAGGCAGGATATGAGCGTGTGCTCGCAGCAGCCTCATGTATGAGGCTGCGTTAGGCCTGCTGACATGCTAGAGCCCAGAGCATATAAGCAGCAGGTGGTGGGGGCTCATGGTGGTAGGCGTGCCTAAGGTCCTGATCATAGCTGGAGATGCTGTCGAGGCCCAGGAGATATTCTACCCATATTGGAGGCTTAAGGAGGAGGGCATTGAGGTCCATGTGGCAGCTCCGTCCAAGAA
>QMWA01000045.1 GCA_003661385.1 Thermoproteota archaeon
ATAAAGCCCATAGAAGAAGCTCTGGAGGAGAAGAAGGCTGCTCTTGGCCTAAAGGCCTCTCCGAGAGGCATAGCCATAAAGCTGCTTGAGGGCGACATGCTGGTGACAAAGCTCATCTCAGAAAAGGCTCCTGATGTAGCTGAGCTAGCTAGGAGAATCCAGATCGAGGCTAGCAGGCTAGGAGCCTCGCTCACAGTCTGGATCGCAGAGGAGAGGTACAAGCTGATAGACAGGCTCCTAAAGGAAGCTATGATAGAGGCTCCTACGGGGCTTGCGCTCGGAGAGAAGCTAGATGCCATAGTGCTATCTCCGATAGCAGGGCCTATAGCCCTCATCCTAGTGCTCGCCTCAGCGGTGCTAGCTCTGATATACGCTGGAGGCCTCATCGAGGAGCTCATGGTCTCAGCTTGGCAGCTCCTAGCCTCCCCCTTGCTGTCCTGGAGCAGAGCCACCCTATCTCCTCTAGTAGCTGCTGCCATAGAAGGTTTCTCACTGGGAGTCGAGGCTGCTCTAGCAGTCGCCATCCCATACATCCTGGTTTTCTACGTGCTGCTCGCCATACTGGAGGATGTAGGCTACCTCCCCAGGGTAGCGTACTTGACAGATAACTTGATGCACAAGCTTGGGCTGCATGGCAGAGCCATAATACCCCTCGTCATAGGGTATGGCTGTAATGTCCCTGCTATCCTAGCTACTAGAACCTTGGAAACCAGGCGGGAGCGGATAATAGCGTCCTTCCTCTCCACTATGGTGCCATGCTCAGCTAGGACAGCTGTGATAGTCGGCTTCCTTGGGAGCTACTATGGGATTGGAGCTGCGATAGCAGTCTATCTGATAGACTTAGCTGTCGTCTTTACGTCTGGCCTGCTGCTTAACAGGCTTCTCAAGGGTGAGAGAGCTGGGCTTGTCATGGAGCTCCCACCTTACCGGGCTCCAAGCCCTCTTCCGATCATATCTAAGACATGGCTCAGGTTCAAGTCGTTCATGGATACAGCCCTCCCTCTTCTAGTCGCTGGTAGCATAGCCTTGAGCCTGCTCGACTACTATGAGCTCACTGGCTTATTCTCAGCTGCAGTAAGCCCTCTCATAGTGGGCTTGCTCAGGCTTCCAAGAGAGACAGCAGTCCCCCTGCTGTTCGGCATCCTGAGGAAGGAGATGACCCTAGAGATGCTTGTTGTAGCATTCAGAACCTCCAACCTCTCAGCTGTGATGAGCTTTCAGCAGGCTTTAGTCTTCACGGCTGTGACAACCCTATATGTACCCTGCATAGCTACCATAGCTGTCCTCATTAAGGAGATAGGCCTGAGAGAAGCTGCTATAGCTATACTCCTCAACATTCTCCTGGCTACTCTAGTAGGTATGCTACTGGCTATGGGCCTCAACCTTTAAATCACAGAGGCTCCTGGAGGACATGGTGTATCTAGGTGGGTGAAAGGGAGGTTGCTGAGAGGGTGAAAAAAGCTCTGAAGTCTGTGATAGACCCCGAGGTTGGCATGAACATAGTTGACATGGGGATGATAAAGGAAATCAAGGTTGAAGGTAGGAAGGCTACTATATTCATGGAGCTTACAGTACCAGCCTTCTTCTGCCCACTAGCACACTACCTGGTAGCTCAGGTGCAGGCTAAAGCCAAGAGCTTAGAGGAGATAGATGAAGCAGAGGTTGTGCTGCTTAGGTAGCTACTCTGGGATCCTTCTGCTCTTCGGGACATAGTTCCTCACCCTCCCACCTGAGAGGAAGCCCACTCCAAGCACATACCCATTGTGTTCCAGTACAATGAAGCCATGTCCATTAGCACTGACCTCAATGTCCTCTCCACGAAGCCATGCTTTAGCTTGCTCCCAGCTTACCTTCAGCTTCCTGCTGCAGTTAAAGAGCTGGGCTGCATCCATGCTGAGCCTAGCTCCCTGCTTCTCTATGCTGCAGATGTAAACTCCATAGGCTTGTGGGTTAAGCTTGCTTAAGTCTAGCTCCAGAAGCCTCCTGCTGCAGGCTCTGATCCTCCTCCTAGAGGACGCTACCAGAGCTAGATCCTGCGGTAGAGTGAGCCCATAGGTCCTCTTGAGCTCCTCCTCAAGACGCCTCCTGTCCTCTCCTGCTAGCTCCCTCAAGCTACCTCCTCCTGACCCTAGCTATGTAGTACCCCCCGGTATCGTTGTGGAAGGGATAGACTCTAGCTGTCCTCTTGAGCTCGCTCAGGTACTCTCCACCAGGCCACTTTACCAGCCCTGGAGAGCACTTCGCTCCCCGGATAGACACAGCTTCAAGCTCAGCGTCATCTCGGGCTCTCAGCAGGTGGTCTACTACCTCCTCGTTCTCCTCTGGGTCGAAGGTGCATGTCGAGTATACCAGAACCCCGCCTGGCTTCAGCAGCTCGAAGCCTGCAGCCAGCAGCTGCTTCTGAAGCCTAGAGAAGCCTTTCACAGCCTTCTGGCTCCACTTCAAAGCTGGCCCCCACGTCCTCCTGACCTCACCTATCGAAGAGCATGGCACGTCAACCAGCACGAAGTCAAACCGCGTGGTAGTCTTCCTCGGTATAGCTCTACCATCCATCATCGTCACTACCGTATTGTATGCTCCCATCCTCTGGACATTATACACCAGGAGCTTTACTCTCTCACGGCTCACGTCATTTGCCACCAGGCCTCCAGTGTTATCCATCAGCTGAGCTATCTGGGTAGCCTTAGACCCTGGTGCAGCACAGAGGTCTATTACAGTGGAGTCCTCTTCCACCTCGAGGGCAAGCGGAGGCATCATGGATCCTCCATCCTGCACATAGATGTAGCCTAAGCTATGCTCTATGCTCTTGGTCACAGCTCCCTCAACCACCCTGTATCCGAACTCAAACCACGGCAGCTTCTCGACTCTGACTCCACGATCGGAAAGCCTAGCAATCACCTCCTCAGGGTCCCTAACCTTGAGGGTATTCACCCTAAACGACTGGGGGAGAGGCTTGCTAAGCCACTTGAGCAGCAGCTCGACATCTACGAAGCTAGAGTACTTCTCAACCATCTCCCTCTTGAAGGCTCCTGCCCCCCTAGCCAAGCAAACCCTGCATGCCATCTCAGAAACTTAATTAATGCTATAGCTCAGGGCTGGTGGTGAGCTGTTGAGGAAGGTAGCTATAGTGAGCATAGGTTACGTTGGCTTCACCTCATCTGACAGCACCCTCTCCTTTCAAGAGGAGATGTTTGAGGCTGCCGTTAAGGCATACAGCCAGGTTGGTCTAAACCCCAGGTCTGACATAGACTCCTTCGTCTCTGCTTCAGAAGACTACTGGGAAGGCTACTCGATTTTCGACGAGTTCATACCAGATCAGCTTGGTGGGGTGCTCAAGCCGGTTTGCACCGTAGCCCAGGATGGGGTAAATGCTGTGATAAACGCTGCGATGCAGATAATGGCTGGGATAGCTGATGTAGCCGTAGCGGAGGCGCATAGTAAGGCCTCAAACCTCCTCTCAAGAGACCACATAGTAGCGTTCGCGCTAGACCCAGTATTCAACAGGCCACTCCTCAAGAGGGAGGATGGCAGAGTCCTTAACCCCGTGCTCATAGCTGGGCTAGAGATGAACCACTACATGCAGGATGCAGACGTGACCTTAGAGCAGATAGCTCAGGTTGTAGTCAAGAACAGGAGGAACGCTTTGAAGACAAGCTACGCAGCCTACCCAGCTGACCTCACAGTAGAGCAAGTGCTGGAGTCAGAGGACATAGCCTACCCGCTCAAGAAGCTGATGATAGCTCAGCCAGCAGATGGAGCCATAGTAGCTGTGCTAGCAGCAGAAGAGGAGGCCAGGAAGCTCACAGACAGCCCAGTGTGGATCAAGGGAATGGGCTGGTGCTCTGGCACGCCCATAATAGAGGAGCGAGACCTGACGCTACCTCTTGCAGTCAGGAAGGCAGCTGACATGGCGTACAAGATGGCTGAGATAGAAGCTCCACGCAGACAGCTAGACCTAGTGCTAGTAGACGACCAGTACGCCTACAAGGAGCTACAGCACATAGAAGCCATGAAGCTAGCTAGCCTCGGTGAGGCAGCTGAGATGCTAGAGCAAGGTGATCTAAGCCTAAGCGGAGAGCTACCAGTCAACCCAGAGGGAGGCCAGCTTGGAGTAGGCCACCTACTTGAGGCATCAGGCCTCCAAAAAGTCCTAGAAGCATACCTCCAGCTAACAGGGCAAGCTGCCAGAAGGCAGATAGAGGGCGCAGAGACAGCACTAGTACAGGCATGGAGAGGTATACCAACAGAGACAACGTCAGTACTAATCCTGTCAAGAAGCTAGCTCCACTAGCTCTGGCAGCAGACGCTAGCGGAGACATAAAGTGCATAGCTATAGTGCTAGCACCAAGACGAAACCTAGCTACGCTACTAAGAGAGCTCAAGGAGATAGCAAGAGCACAGGAAATACATACAAGCAAGCTACCAAGGCGAACAAGGGAGAAGCTCAAAGAGAAGATAGCAGAACACACAGGAGAGCTACTGGCAGCATCCATACACCTACAAGACCCACTTTATAAGGCTGCATACAGGTTACTCCCTCCAAGAGCATCCAAGAAGAGAGCTAGACAAGCAGCATGGAGCCAGGTAATAAACCACATCAAGCAGCTAGTACAGCAAGCCCACAGCCCCACTGCAGTCACAGAACTACACATAGACAGAGAGCTAGCTGAGGCAGCACCTCAGCTAGCACAGGCCTTCCCAAATGCAGCAATACAAGTCAAAGGAGAGCTATACATGGTAGCTGACATCATAGCATACGCAAACTATACAGACCCCAAGTGGCCCAAGAGAGCACGAGTAAAAGAAACCAGGATAAGGTTATAGAGCCACATCAGCCCTAGCTGAGCCCCTGCTGGGGCCCTAGGGGTTCGGCTCTAGCTCCTCTTGAAATAGGGTGCTCTGCTACTTAAGTTTTGCTTAGGCAGTACTTGAGGAGGTAGTCTAGTAGCATGCTTAGCTTGCAGGTAAGCAGCACCTCATACTTGTCTCCTGCTCCACAGTATAGGAGTAGTGTGTCGTTTCTCACTATAGCTCCCACGGGAAACACCACATTAGGGACGTCTACAGGGTGGTTTCTGTCCCCCTGTAGCTCCCACGGGTGGCTTGGTATATAGATGGGCTTTGTGGTCTTTGCTATGATCTTCCTAGGGTCATCTAGGTCTAGTAGCGCGGCGCAAACTGAGTATCCTCTCGGTACGCTTATGTTAAGCCCATAGGCTCTGTAGAGTTCTCTGCTGATTTCTCCGACTGCATGATATATCATAAGCCAGCCTTCCTTCGTTTTAATCAGCTGAGGTCCTGCTCCAACCTTCTCCCTCTCATGCTTCAGAGTGCCTGCTTTGATCAGAATGCTCCTGTCTCTCCTTCTGTAGATCTCCCTCCATAGCTCTCTGTACTCTCTTGGGGATAGCAGCTGGTCTATCCCGGCTTCTAGCATGTCGATGTGTATGTTGGGGTGGAAGCGGAAGAGCATGTATAGCTTGTCGTCGATGGGCTCTGGGAAGGGGACTGCGTTTCTCGAGTCGAACTCTGTAACACATCCCCTGTACTCTATTTTCCTAAAGTCTCTTGTAGTGTACACGGCTATTCTGTCTCCTCCCTTCTCCTTGAATGGAGGCTTAACTTTACCACAGCCAACAAGGAGGTACTCTCCTACATGTGACCTAACTACTCTGATGTCTTCAATGCCGTAGGTGAAGTCTCTATGCTCACTCCCATCTCCCCTTATGGTGATGTTATCTACTCTACTGAAGCTGATGAAGTCACTGCTCTCAAGAACCCATACCTCAGACACATAGTCCTCCATGTAAACTCTCTCAATCCCAAGTTCTCTGTCAAAATAGGTTCCCTTCCTGTAGTGCTTGTGGCATCTGGGTAATAGCACAACTCTGCCGTCATGGAGCTCAGCTCCCCCATTAAACACCGCTCCAACCTTGACCTCTCCATCCTCAATCCACGTGACTCCAAGCTCTCTAGGCTTCACAATGGGGTTCCCCCTATAGGACTCAAGCTGAAACAGGAGCTCCCCCTCAGCTTTAGCGAGCTTCCCAGCACCAAACTCACTCAAGCCTTCTCCCCTCAAGCAGCTCCTCAAACAGCCTAATAAACCTGGATGCGATCACATCAGCGCTCCTCTCCCTCAGGAACTTCATCACTCTCTCCAAGCTGAACCTGCCCTCAAAGACCTCCTTAAGCTTCCTCTTCAAGTCGTCAAGGTCCCTGTACTTGACTATCTCATCACCATGCTTCTCAACGAAATTTGACTCATGGTACAGGATAGGGCATCCAGAGCCTATAGTCAGGCAGACAGAGCTGGAGAGTACAGCCCTGTACTTCCTGCTAGACTCCCTGTAGATCAGCAGGGCATCAGCTGCATGAAGGTAGTCGTAGAGCAGGTTAAGAGGCAGGGCAGAGACTCTAAGCTCCACAAACCCGTAGCCTGAAACAGCCCTCTTAACTCTCTCTACGTCTCCACCAGGGTTGGCTACAACCAGGTACATGAGGGGAACCTCCCTAGAAAGCTCCTCTAAAGCTGGCAGGACAGCAGCAACTTCATCAACTCTGAACCCATAAGAGAAAACTATCCTCCTGTCCAATGGGAGCCCAAGCCTCCTCCTAGCCTCAACCTTATCCCCAAGCTTAAGAGGGTGACAAGGGTACGGGATCACGTGTATAACCTCTCTTGGAAAGAACCTTGAGATGAACTCAACATACCTCTCATCAAAGCAGACTATGCCATCCCACTCAAACTTATAGTACAGTGGGTCAGCTGGAGGCCCACCTTCATGTACAACCATCACAGTCACAGCTTTCCCTCTGATCTCAGGAAAAACCTCAAGCAGCTCTCTAGTAGGAAGCCTCTCAACATTCTGAGCCACAAAAACCTCGTAGTCCTCATCCAGAAGGGGCCTAGGGTCAAAGAAGCTAGCTTTCGTCACTGGGACCACCTCATCGACGGCAAAGTGCCTAACAACATAGCTCTCATCCTTCTGCATAGTAGGCCTAGCATCAGGATGCCTGATAGCAGAGAAAACCACGAGCCTATGCCCCATCCTAACCCACTCACGCCCGACAAGCTCAGCATGCACAGAAGGCCCATTAGCAGCGTTCCAAAGGGTCATCATCCCAATTTTCATACGGCTCCAGCCCACTTCTGCCTTATAAACTTCCAGGTGCAGCTACTAAGGAGGCCGCCACCCAGCCTTAAGCCTAGGCCCTGTCAATAAAGCTTTATATGCCTGTGAAAATACCCTCCTGGTGCAACTGTAATGCTGAGGACGTTGAAGTTCCTCCTAAAGAGAGCACTGTCCCTATTTCTCACTCTAGTCATAGCAGTCTACATAACCATACTGATAGCTAATGCTGGAGGGTACGTCGATGAAATAATGAAGTCGGAGATACGGATGAACATAGCCATAGCTGTAGCCAATAACCCAGCTTACAGCGGGCTACCTGCATCACAGCTTGAAAAGATAATCGAAACGCAGACGCAGAGCGCTTTCAAGAGACTAGGCTTAGACAAGCCCTTCTTCATCAGGAGCTTCTACTACCTGCGTGATGCCCTGACACTAGACCTCGGTAGAGCATACTACATGACAAGCGACAGTGGATCACGCCGAGTGAAGCTGATAATACTGGAGAGGCTCCCCCAAACCATACTACTCTTCACAACAGCCACTGTGCTCATATTCTTCATAAACATGATGGGAGGACTGTACTTATCAAGGAGGTACGGCTCAAAGCCAGATAAGCTCCTTCTAACACTAGCCCCCCTCTCCTCTATACCAGGATGGTTCTACCTCATACTCCTCATCCTAATATTCTACACGTGGCTACATGTGCTTCCTCCAGGCGGTCTCGTAGACTACCCTCCTCCACCAGATAAGCTAGGATACTTCCTGAGCGTCCTAAAGCACATGATCCTACCTCTATCAGCTTGGATCATCTCCTACACGCCCATAGGGATATACAGCATGAGGAACTTCTTCCTCATATTCTCAACAGAAGACTACGTTGAGGTAGCTAAGGCAAAGGGGCTGCCATCTAGGCAGATAGAGTACAAGTACATCCTCAGGCCAGCACTACCCCCCATAATAACCTCATTTGCCCTCTCAGTGATAGCCTCCTGGACTGGAGCCATAATAACTGAGACAGTCTATGGGTGGCCTGGCCTCGGCTACACCATAGCTGTAGCCATAGGCCTCTTTGATGCACCTGTCATAGTAGGGGTTACAGTCATGTACGCATATCTGCTTGTAGTGACAGTATTCATACTAGACCTGGTATATGGGCTAATAGACCCAAGGATAAGGGTAGGTGGTTGAACTTGAGCCGCCTCGGTGGGGAATACACGCTGAAAGGCATACTAAGAGAGCTAGTAGGTTACAAGAGCGCTGTAGTAGGCTTAATAATACTGGCAGCCCTCCTCTTCATATCCATATACACCGTTATAGCAATACCCTACTCAGAAGCTAAGGAGCTATGGAAGGGATCAGAGCCCTGGCTTAAAAACCCAAAAAACGCTGCACCAATCTGGGTTAACCTCTTCTCCAGGAAAAAGCTCCCAAGTACAATAATACTATCCAATGGAGAAGTATACACCATCAAAGAAAGAGGGAGAGAGAGGGTAGCCGTGACCTATACGTTCAACTACAAGTATGATGACTTCCCGACAGAAATGATCCTCTTTGTTACATCCAACAGGTCTTCAAGAGTATACCTGAAGCTATACTGGACTAAACCAGACGGAGACGAGATATATCTAGGGAAGTACAGGGTAAAACCAAGCACAACAACACCGATATACATAACCAATAACATAATGCTAGAGGACGAGCTCAACAGGCGCATCATCAAGAAGCTTGGGAAGAAGCCTGAGTTCGCCATAACAGTCATAAGAGGGCTATTCCTAGCTTACACAGGCAAGCTTGAGCCTATGAAGGGCAAGTACACCTTCACCATAGTACCTCAAGCCAAAGACCTGAGCGGTCTAGACATGGAGCTGGTAATACACGGGAAAGTACATGGCCTAACTGGAACAGATCACCTAAGGAGGCCTCTCTCGATAGCTTTAATGTGGGGCACACCCATAGCCCTGGTATTTGGGGTCACAGCATCAACCTTAATCGCATTCACCCAGCTAGCTATAGCAACCATAAGTGGCTGGTTCGGTGGGAAGACAGACTTCGTGATCCAGAGGATAACAGAAGTCTACATGATCCTCCCATTCCTACCAATACTCCTAATGATATCCCTATTCTACAGAATCAACATATGGTCACTCCTCCCAATCATAGTGGCACTCAGCATCTTTGGGACAGCAGTCAAAACAAACCGCGCATTAGTCATGGAGATAAAAACCTACCCCTATATCGAGGCTGCTCGAGCCTATGGAGCAAGCAACCTCCGGATAATCTTCCTCTACATACTGCCAAAGATAATTCCTCCAATAGTCCCCAGCATAATCTTAAGTGTGCCAGACTACGTGTTCCTAGAAGCCATACTGGCATTCTTTGGTATAGGAGACCCAACACTCCCGACTTGGGGCAAGCTCCTACACGATGCCCTAGAAAACGGGGCCCTATACAAGGGATACTACTACTGGGTCATAGAGCCCTCCCTAATGCTAGTACTAGCCTCAGTGGCATTTGCACTAATAGGCCTAGCACTAGACAAAATCGTCAACCCAAGGCTTAGAGAGCTATAAGGTGGTGTGATGCCTCAGCCCCTCCTCTCAGTTCAGAACCTGAAGCTCTACTACATCACTAGAAAAGGTATAGTGAAGGCTGTAGATGGAGTCAGCTTCACACTAAACAAGGGGGAAACCCTCGCACTAGTAGGTGAAAGCGGATGCGGCAAGAGCTCAACAGCTAGAGCAGTAATGAGGCTACTACCGAGGAACGTGCACACCTATGATGGCGAAGTGCTCTTAGATGGAGTCAACATAATGAAGATAAGTGACGAGAAGTTCGATAGGGAGATCCGGTGGAGGAGGATATCAATGGTGTTCCAGGGGGCTCTCAATGCTCTCAATCCAGTTCTCAAAGTAGGATACCAGATAGCAGAGCCTCTAATCCTACACAAGAACCTGAGTAAGGAGGAAGCTCTGAGCAAAGCTAGGGAAGCAGTAAAGATGGTCGGGATACCAGAAGCATACATTGAAAGATACCCCTTCGAACTGAGTGGTGGAATGAAGCAGAGAGTAGTTATCGCAATGGCTCTGATCACAAGCCCGGATATAATAATACTTGACGAGCCGACTTCAGCTTTAGATGTGATAACTCAAGCGAACATAATGAACATGCTAAAAAAGCTACAAGACGAGCTAAATCTAAGCTACATCTTCATCACTCACGACATACCACTCTCCAGTGAGCTAGCTGACGAAGTGGCTACCATGTATGCTGGCCATATCGTTGAAATCGCAAGCTCAGCAACATTCTACACAGACCCAGCACACCCCTACACCAAGATGCTCATGGCAAGTGTACCCACACTCAGAGGAAGGAAGAAGCTTGAATCAATACCAGGTGAGCCTCCTAGCTTGATAACGCCTCCCCCAGGCTGCAGGTTTCACCCCAGGTGCCCACATGTAATGGACATATGCAGGAGAGAAGAGCCTAAGCCAGTAGACCTAGGAGAAGGACAC
>QMWA01000046.1 GCA_003661385.1 Thermoproteota archaeon
CTTCTTAGCCATGTCTCCATAGGTTCCGAACTTGCCTGTCATAAACCACATACCGCCTATCTTTAGAGGCTCCCTTGGTATGGCTGGGGTAGCTGTTGGAGTTGGGGCTGGAGCTGGAGCTGTCTTTGTCACAGTCACGGTTACAGTGGGAGCTGGAGCTGGGGCAGGAGGCTTCTTCCTGGATCCAGCTAGGTAGCCAGCTACCCCACCAATGACTAAGCATGCTAGCCCTGTCCCAGCTAGCTTTAGGAAGTCTCTTCTTGTAGTCTTAGGCTCCTCTCCCATGTAATCCCCATGCCCTCTGCTAGGCGGGCTTTTAACCTTTATACGTGGACTGTCGAATAAGTTGAGCTTAAGGTGGTGTGTTGGCTAGAGGGAAGCCTCCATCACAGTATATCAGTGAGCTTTCTCAGGTGGAGCCTGAACCAGTGAAGCTTTGATGGAGAGCTACCTGAGGTGGAAGAGGAGCCTTATAGAGGACTTCATGGAGTCCATCAACCTGATTCACAGAATGAGGGATAGGATACAGAGGGCCTTGGGGGGCTTGCCCCAGATGGTAGGGCAGTTTAGAGCTTATAGCCTAGAGGAGTACATAAGGGACCTGATTAAAGCTAGGGTTAAGCCTAAGCTGGGTGTCTACTGGAATGAGGATGTTGTAGTCTGGAGGAGAGGCGTGGAGGAGTGTAAGATGAAGTTTGATGTTGTAGTTGGGAGGGTGAGAGGTGGGGAGCTCGTTCCCTCGCTCATAGTTGAGGCTAAGGTGGACTTAGATGCACCTAGACTTAAGGCTCTGATGCTGAGTAGCCTGCCCGTGGAGAGGGTGTATGAAACTAGGGGTGCTGCTCGTTTACGTGTGGTGGAATGCCAATAGAGTGTGGAGGAGAATAGCTTTGGAGGCTTTAGACGGGGTCTATGGGTTCAACTTGAGTGAGAAGCATGTTGATGCCTTCATAAGGGATGTGAGAAGCCAGCTGAAGCCTCTATAGCAGCTTGTAGCAGCTCTACTGTGGTTAACATTTTGGAAGCTTATGGTCAATATTCTTTACTAAATATGGCTGTAATTGAACAGCTATATAGCAGATGTTGGAGGGGATAGGTATGCCAGCATACAGGTATGGGCTTCTGATAAAGCACATACTAGAGCACGTGTTGGTTAGAGCTCCTGACAAGGAGATAGTTTACAGGGATAAGGTGAGGTACACTTACAAGGGGTTCTATGAGAGAGTCTGTAAGTTGGCTTCCGTCCTTGAGGAGATTGGAGTCAAGAAGGGGAGTAAGATAGGGATCTTAGACTGGGATACACACAACTACCTTGAGGCATACTATGCTATACCGATGATGGGCGCCATAATGCACACGATTAACCTCAGGCTTCCTCCTGAGCTGATACTCTATACCATAAGGCATGCTGGCGACGACTTCCTCATGGTACGAGACGAGTTCTTACCGCTTATTGAGAGAGTCAAGGATAAGCTCGTTGGAGTAAAGGGGTTCATAGTCGCTAGCGAGAGCAAACAGGTGCCAGAAACACCGCTTGAGCCAGTCTACAACCTAGAGGAGATGATGGACAAGGCTTCACCGTCATATGAGTTCCCAGACCTCCCAGAGGACACCGATGCAACCATATTCTACACTACGGGGACGACTGGGATGCCTAAGGGCGTCATATTCACTCACAGGCAGATAGTCTTGCACACGTTTGCGATAGCACTCAGCCTATCAGGCTTCTACCCATCCCCGGTCACGATTACATCTAGAGATGTGCTCATGCCCTTGGTCCCATTCTTCCATGTCCACTCATGGGGGCTTCCGTATGCTGCTACCCTGGGAGGCTGCAAGATGGTCCTCCTTGGGAGATATGACCCTGGGCTAGCACTTGAGATGATAGCTAAGGAGGGTGTGACGTTCAGCCACATGGTTCCCTCAATCCTCCACATGATAGTCAACCACCCGAGGGTCCATGAGTACAGGGATGCCCTATCGAGGTGGAAGGTAGTCATTGGCGGTGCAGCTTTACCTAGGGGGCTTGCCGAGCAGGCTATGAGGCTTGGGATCAAGGTTATGGCCGGCTATGGGCTGTCTGAGACCTGCCCAGTGCTGACGCTCTCGGTCCTGAAGGACTACATGGCTGAGTGGCCTGATGAGAAGAAGCTTGATGTGCTTATAAAGACCGGGATCCCAGCTCCGCTGGTCAAGCTGAGGGTTGTAGACAACCAGATGAGGGATGTCCCAAGGGATGGGAAGCACATGGGTGAGATCGTGGTCAGGGCACCATGGTGTACTAGAGAGTACTACAATGACCCTGAGAGGACAGAAGAACTCTGGGCTGGAGGCTGGATGCATACTGGAGACGTGGCAGTGTGGGATGAGGAAGGCTACATCCAGATAACTGGGAGAGCTAAGTTCGTGATAAAGAGTGGTGGAGAGTGGATTCCCCCACTCATCCTAGAGAACCTGCTGAGCCTGCATCCAGCTGTCTCAGAGGTAGCTGTCGTAGGTGTGCCAAGCGACAAGTGGGGTGAGAGGCCTATAGCGATAGTAGCCACTAAGCCAGAGTATAGGGGGAAGGTGACAGAGGAGGAGCTGAGGAAGCACCTCGAGAAGGCGGTTGAGGAAGGCAAGATACTCAAGTGGTGGATTCCAGAGAAGTTCATATTCGTAGAGCAGATACCGAAGACAACAGTAGGGAAGATAGACAGGCTGAAGCTGATGGAAGAGTACAAGAAGATAAAGCTACCCTAACCCCCATTATTTATAGGTTAAGCATACTTTACTCCACACATTCACATCCTCATCCATTAGCTGCTACAGGAGCTCAGCATTGAGACATCAGCTGGCAGAATGTAAGGTTCAGGGGATAGCATTAGCAGCTGCTACAGAATGTGAGCTTCACCTGCTCTCATAGGAGAGCTCTGACAGCTCTGACATAGACCTTAAGCCCAGCCACCCTTTATCACTTTAGTACCTAAAGGAATAGGGATATAAAATCCTTTAGGCATAAAGCTCTAGCAGCATCCTAGAGCAGACATAGGATCAGGGATTCCATAGCGGTAGCTTTGAATGCTCAGAGTGAACTAGCTCTTCATAGAGGAGGATGCAGAGGCTGTGAGAGCTAGCTAAAGAAGGCGATGATTGAGAGGTAAGCTTACCTTAGCCTCCATCTATGGGGTGTAGATGATCAGCTTCATGCCTCCATTTACCTTGCACTCTACTTTAGCCTTTAGGCTCCTGGCTTTAGAGAGGGTGTAGGCTAGCCAGTAGAAGTCTTCAGCTGAGATGGCTAGGTGTATGGTGTAAAGCATGTAGGCTAGGATGTGGAGTGGGCCGCTGTAGAATGGGGGGGTCTAAGGCTGTGGTTGAGGTGGATGCGAGCAGTAAGGCAGCAGATATCAGCTGGGGGCTAGGGACACGGCAGCACACTTGGCTACAGATGTGCTCCTGTAGCCTGCTAGGAAGGCTGTCAGAGTAAGCTTCAGCCTCGTAACCTCCACCTTTAGGAGCTTCATGGCAGCTAGGTGAGCTAGCTCATGTAGGCCCCAGAGCCCTAGGGCTACTGGAATGAAGGTTAGCAGGTTTAATGTGAAGCTATAGCATAGCTTGGGCAGCATGAGGAAGCCCTGAAGCAGGGCTGCTAGCAGCAGAGCTGCTGCAAAAGCGAATATCAGGGTGATGTCGGTCAAAGTAGGCTGCTTGGTGACTTAAGGCATAGGGTAGTTTGCTCTAAGCCTTTTAAAAGGCTGCAGTAGCTTACATGAGGTGGCTTCTTGGCTCTGAACCTGGCTTACAAGCTCAGTAGGAGAGGGCTTCTAGTGCTGGGGTGGCTTCTTAAGCATGGTGCATGCGAGCTCAGTGAGGTAGCTAAGGGGCTTGGGCTCGATGTCAGTGAGGTCAGGGAGGCTCTCAGAGAGCTCACTCAAGAGGGTGTTGTAGATGAGAGCTACGGAGTATACTATGCTCTTCCAGTTCCAGGAAACCTGCTCCTTAAGCTCTCACTGGGCTTTGAGGTTAGCGAGGAGGAGTATAGGGAGTGCATAGAGTACCTGCTGGATAAGGCTTTCCTCGAGAAGACTGGGTTGAGCAGAGCTGAATACGAGAGAAGGTACCCTGAAAGCTACAGGAGGAAGGTGGTGGAGATCCTAGCTGAAGTAGAGGACAAGTATAGGCGTGAGCTCACAGAAATAAGAAGAAGGCTAGCAGAGCACACATACAATAGGAGGAAGCCTGTGGGAAAGCAGCTGGAAAGCTGACCCCGTAGCAGCTGTTAGAGGCAGAGCCATGAGTGCTGGAGCCGGAGCACATAGTATGCCGTGAAGCTAGATTACTCCCTCCTCTCTTAGCTTTGCTATCTCCTCCTGGCTGTAGCCCAGCAGTTCCTTGAGGACTTCCTCTGTGTGCTGGCCTAGCGTTGGTGGTGGTAGCTTTATCTCACAGGGTGTCTGTGAGAACTTCATTGGTGTGCCTATCTGCTTTATCTTGCCTGCCTTGGGGTGATCCATTTCTATGAGCATCTCGCGGTGTAGCACCTGTGGGTCGCTGAATATCTCGTCCATGGTGTAGACTGGGCCAGCTGGAACCCTGTTCTCCTCTAGTATCCTCAGCCACTCGTCTCTTGGCTTCTCTAGGAAGAGCTTCTCCAGCATTGGTATTAGCTGGCTTCTGTTCTTGACCCTATCTGGGTTTGTCTTGAAGCGTGGGTCGTCTGCTAGGTGCTCTAAGCCTACTGCCTTGCAGAAGCTCTGCCATATCCTGTCATTCGCCACTGCTAGGGTGAAGTACTTTCCGTCCCCTGCCTTGAAGCACTGGTATGGGACTATGTTGGGGTGTGCTGACCCCATTCTAGGTGGGACCCTCCCTGTTGCGAAGTAGTTTGCTGCCATGTAGGTCATGAAGCTTACTGTGCTGTCTAGTAGGGCGATGTCTATGTACTGGCCTCTCCCAGTCTGCTCTCTGACCCTGAGAGCTGAGAGTATGGCTACTGCAGCGTACATCCCTGCTATCAGGTCTGTTATAGCTACTCCTATCCTGACTGGAGGCCTATCTGGCTCCCCTGTTATCCCCATGAAGCCACCCATGCCCTGTAGTATGATATCGTATGCTACCCGGTTTCTGTATGGGCCTGTCTGCCCGAAGCCTGTTATGGAGCAGTAGACTATCCTGGGGTTTATCTTGCTTATCGTATTGTAGTCTACTCCAAGCCTCTCTGCTACCCCGGGTGCGAAGTTCTCTATTAGGACGTCAGACTTCTCAGCTAGCTTGTAAACTATCTCCCGGCCCTTCTCTGTCTTGAGGTTCACTGTTATGCTCTTCTTGTTCCTGTTTACTGAGAGGAAGTATGCTGCCTCCCCGTTTAGGAATGGTGGCCCCCAGCTTCGCGTGTCGTCTCCTCGGCCTGGTATCTCCACTTTGATGACTTCAGCCCCGAGGTCTCCCAGGATCATCGTGCAGAATGGGCCTGTGAGTATCCTTGATAGGTCTAGGACTCTGATCCCCTTTAGGGGAGGGGACAAAAGAACCCCCTACTTGTATGGCATGTACTCTCTGCCTAGGAGCTCTCTCCCTATGATTATCCTCATTATGTTCTGAGCTCCCTCTGCCCCGATGCAGTAGGACATCACTCCTCTGAGGCCCATCTCCAGTGGGCACTCCTTCGTGTACCCGTAGGCTCCATGCCAGATCATCACATCCTTGATGAGGTCGAATGCCCAGAGTGGAGCTACTAGCTTAGCCATGGCAACGTACTTGTTCACATCTGAGACCTTCATCTTGCCCTTGTAGAACTGGTCTACTGCCCAGGCTGCCCTGTACACGAGGAGCTTAGCTGCCTCAAGCTTGGTGGCTTGGTCAGCTAGGTTGAACTGTATGCCCTCGTACTTCGCTATGGGAACCCCGAAGGCTGTCCTCTGCTTTATGTACTCCATTCCAATCTCGAGAGCCTTCTCAGCTGCGCCAACGCAGGCTGCTGCAACGAACACCCTGGCTACGTTGAACCCCTCCATGGCATAGTAGAAGCCTCTGTTCAGCTCCCCAACGATCCATTTCTCATCGACCTCCACATTGTCCATCTTGAAGGCGCCAGTTGAGATCCCCATCCTCCCCATGTCCTCGAACAGCGATGTTTCTATTCCCTTAGTCCCCTTTATCGGCAGTGCCACAAAGGTCATTCCCCTGTGCCCTAGCTCTGGCGCTGTCTTCACCAGGGTCATGTGGACTCCACCATACTTCAGCGCTTCCCTCACACCGCTTATATACGCCTTCTCTCCGTTTAGGATCCACTTTCCATCGACTTTCTTCATCGTGGTCTTCATCCCAGCTAGGTCGGAGCCTCCACCTGGCTCTGTGGTAGCTATCCCAACCCAAGCCTCTCCCTTAGTGAGCTTAGGCAGTATCTCCTCCTTCCACTCTGGCTTCCCATACTTGTCAAATATGTAGCTCCAGCCAGCCTGCACAAGGTAGTACACGGCAGTCGCACAGCTTATATCAGCTCTAGCAATCTCCTCAGCAGCTATAGCAGCTGTTACTGCATCAGCCTCGCTTCCACCATACTCTGAGGAGACCATGATCCCCATCAGCCCAAGCTTCGCCATGCCCTTAATGACAACATCTGGTATCTCAGCCTTCTCATCTATCTCCCTAGCCCTAGGCTCAATCTCCTTCTCACAGAACTCGCGGACAGTCTTCCTAAACAGCTCCTGCTCCTCAGTAAAGCTGAAATCTGGCACAGCTAACACCCACAACCCCACTCCAAAGCCGTTAAAAACTTTACACCAGCACAGGAGGCCAGCAGCAAGAAGGCAGCTAAGAGACACACCACAGGCTAGGGATCCCAGCCAGTAGCCGAGCCCTAAGAGTACAGGAACCTACTCCCAGTATGTGGGAGCTACACTCCTTCTTATCATGTCAGGTGGGTCGTCTCTGAACCTCCACAGCCCCTTAGCTGGGTCGACTATAGACAGCTTAAGAGCTGACGCTAGTACATCACTTATCAAGCCTCGCTTTCGCCTGCAGACACGACTGGAACAGCCTCAATGAAAGCCACCCTCCTGTCCTCAGCCTCCACCTCAACATGAATCCTCTCAGAGCACTTGACAAGAATAGCTACTCCACCAACAACATCATACTCCTGGATAATAGCTCCTGTCCCCGGAGGGTATAAGCCAAGCTCCTCAGCTAGCTTAGCTGGTAACAGTATTTCAGGATCCTCAGCCTCAAAGCCAGTGTTAACAAGAGCTGACGACTCTATCTCCCTCTTACCTCTCCTTATCCTTAGCCTCACCCTCACTCCCATATGCCTCTACCTTAGACTTCACTAAGTAGCCGAGAACCCTGCCTGGACGCAGCCTACCGATCCTCCTTCTCACACGCTGCCTCACCCTGAACACCAGCTTAAGATACCCACGTGATATATATTTGCTTCTAGAGAGGCCTTAAGCAATGCCTCCTCTAGCTAGAAGCCAGCTATATTGACTAGATGGCTTCCACACTCTCAGGCTTATGGGAGCAGCTAGTAGCTGTAAAGGGCCTTACACTCAGCTTAAGCTAAGTAAGAGCTTAGTAGACATCTAGCCAGCACTCAACTCCAGCAGCTGCTAGAGAACTCATAGCAGAAGCAGCTACATTACTTGTGCTCTCCATGTGAGTCATCGCCCTTATTCTCCTCTTCTGAAAGCTCCTTAGCCTCCCCCTTGCTTCCCGGAGATCACCTTGAGCATCTCAAGCTCCCTGTCCTGCTTCCCCGAGATCTCCCTGAGCATGCTTAGCATCCCGTTTAGGACTTTGAGTGTTTTCTCCTGTGTTTCTATCATTCTAGCTATGTAGGATACGCCTTTTGCTAGCTGTTCTAGCTGGAGGAGCATTACGTAGTCTCTTGCTTCCTGTATCTCGTCTGATGGGTAGCTTTCTACGTCCATCCTGTCTACTTCGGCTGACTCTGGTTTCATGGCTTTTACAGAGTCGATTAGCTTTCTGAGCTTCTCTTCTGGGGCTTCTGCAAGGACTAATATGGCTTGCTTGCCCTCTATGTGTATGTTGTGGGCTTCAAACTTCTGGATGCCTAGCCTGAAGGCTATGCTTGAGAGGAGGAGCCTGTATCCCACCTCATGCACTCTGCTACCTACTATTACTATCTTGACTGGCATCATGGATGGTGTGCTAGGTTGGCTTAAGAGGGTGCTGTCAGCTAGTGTTGGGTTTATATCTCTAGGCTATGCTCTTAAGGGCTCTGTCCTCTTGGGCTTGCTCGAGTTAGCTAGATTCTTAGGGTGATTGCTGTCTTAAGGAGCTTCCTCCACCTCTCGTATTTCTCTGTTGTGTCTCTTTTCCTGTGGAACACCTCTGCTGTTGGGATCTGGGGTCCTCTCCTCCACTTGCCTAGGGCTCTTCCTGCTATGAGGTATGCTCCGTATGATGAGCCTGAGAGTAGTGCTGCTCTCTCGACTGGTAGGCCTGTTGTGTCAGCTATTGCCTGGAGTAGGAAGCTGTTTGAGGAGGCTTCTCCATCGCACCTTATCTTCTTGGGCTTCCATGACTCTGTTCTCATGAGCTCGATTACTTCTGTTATCCTGAATGCTATTGCCTCTAGGAGAGCTTTTACTATGTCTTCTCTCGTTGTCGTGTTGGATATCCCGTATAGTAGGCCTGGAGCTTGGGTGTAGTATGGTGTGCCTAGTGCTGTGAACGCTGGTATCAGCAGCAGGGTCTCGTTTCTCGACTTGTATGCCATGTCTGATGTCTCCTTTACGTCGCTGTAGAGGCCTAAGTCCCTCATCAGCTCTATGGCAGCTCCACTGTAGGTTACCATGCCCTCTAGCATGTACCTCACTTCTCCTCTTAGCTTCCATGCTATGAGGGGGAGTAGGCCTGTTGTCGAGGCAGTAGGCTCCTCTCCTACGTTTAGGTCGATGAAGCTTCCTGTCCCATTAGTCACCTTTAGGCTTCCCTTCTCCCAGCAGCCTAGTGCGTATAGTGAGGCAGATTGATCTGCTATCACCCCTACCACTGGGGTTCCCTTGTACTCGCCGAATACCTCGTCTGATGGCTTTACAGCTGGTAGCATGTCCTCGCTGACCTCTATGAGGTCTAGGATCGTTCTACTCCAGCACATGTAGAATATGTCGTATATTCCTGTCGCGGCTGCATTCGAGTAGTCTGTTGCATGCTCGCCTGTGAGCTTATACACTAGCCAGCTGTCTATTGTGCCGGCCTTCAGCCTGTATCTGCTGGCCTTCTCGCCAAGCTGGTCTAGCATCCACTTGAGCTTCACGCTCATGTGGCTTGACCTCAATGCGAGCTTTGACACTGTGATAAGCCACTTGACTCTCCTGCTGGCTTTGAGCCCTGGTAGAGCGGCTGCAGCTAGGGATGTGAGCTTGCCTATGGCTCTTCCAGCCCTCAGCACTAGGCTTCTGTTCAGCTCTGCTGCAGTGGGCTCTGCGCGTGTATCCTGCCAGCCTACAGCTGGCATGATAGGCTTGCCTGTCTTCTCGTCCCAGAGGACAGCTGTGGCTCTCTGGTTTGTCATGGCTATGGCCTCGATCTCGTGCTTCTCTGCTGCATAGCTGACTAGCTTGATGCACTTCCTGGCTAGGTCCTCTGCGTCTATCTCAACCCACCCTGGCTGAGGCGTGTGCTTTCTTATGGGCTCCCTCACTAGCTTTACTAGCTTGCCCTCATCGTAGACAGCTAGCTTCACCATGGTGGTGCCTGCGTCTACGACAGCTATCATAGCTCCATCACCACCAGCTCTATGATGTCTTTTGCCTTAAGTGCCATCTTGCAAGCTGGGCATGTGGTCACGACCTCATAGGTGAAGTGGCTTCTCCTGGCTTCAGCTATCCTCTCAGCGTAGCCTCTATCAACTAGCCTATAGATGCCGCCGTAGCCGCAGCAGTACGTCTCATGCCTGCTGTATGGTGGCTCATGTAGCTTGAAGCCCATGCTCTCTAGCAGCCTGCGTGGCTCCTCGATTACATTCAGCCTCCTCGCTAGTATGCAGGGGTCATGGTAGGATATGTCTCCTCCTATCCTGATGGGCTTCAGCAGCTTCATGACGTGGTTTGCCTCTATGCCAAGCTTCCTCATGATGTAGATGCAGTGTGGGCAGCTGCTCACGATGCTCTTGTACCCGGAGGCTAGCTTCCTCAGCTCTTTAGCATGCTCCCTGAACTTCTCCCTGAACCCAAGCTCGTAGTATGGCATCCCACAGCACACCAGCTGGCTGCTCACAGCAAAGTCCACACCAAGCTTCTCCAGGGCTTCTACTGTGGGCTTGAAGAGCCCTGCCTCGAACGTCCTGCAGCCTGGGAAGTAAAGGATCTTCCCGTCTCGCTCCTCCCGCTCAGCCTCCCTCCTGGCTTCAGCCATGAGCTCCTCTGCCTTCCTAGCTGCCTCCTCAGCTAGCTTGCTCCTACGCCCCACTCTAGCTTCAGCCAGCTTCTCGCCTACGCTTATCTCCATTGGGCAGCTTGCCTTGCATGCGTCACATGGAAGGCAGTGGTATATCGCGTCGAACACCTCTTCCTCCATGAAGTATGCGAGCCTCATCTTCACAGAA
>QMWA01000047.1 GCA_003661385.1 Thermoproteota archaeon
GACGTGCTCTGGGTTCAGCCTCTCAATAGAGATGACTCCATCAACCTCCTTGGATGTGGCGTCTAGCCCAGTGATAACCTCCTCACCTGAGGTGAGCTTGGCTGTCAGAGGAGCTCCTAAGACCACCACAGCCTCCATAGTGGCTTCCCTGCCCTCCACTCTGAGCTTGCATGTGACCTTCCTCCTCTTCAAGACAGCTAGCGCCTCTCTTAGTGCAGGCATCTAGCCACCTCCTAGGCTATCTGGGCTTGAGGCTAGGTGCTCTAGCTCAGCTCTGCTCTTGGCTAGCCCAAGCTCAGTTGCTATGCCTGCTGTCAGCTCTACTGGAGTCACATCAAACTCCCACTTGACGCCTGCAACGGAGCCTGTGAGCAGCTTTGACGTATCCGCTATGACATAGAGCTTTAGGCCAGCTGCCTTCAAGCCAGCTGCGAGGGCGTATGTGCCAGCCTTGTTGACCACATGGCCGCTGGTGTACACTGCATCAGCCCCCACCACCCCAGTGCACTTCAGCTCTGCTGCAAGCCACGGTAGCTTTGAGTCAGGTACAAGCTTGACCTCAGCACCTAAGCTCCTGAGCCTCCTGTAAGCTTCAGCTCCCTCCCCACCTGGCTGAGACTCCCCTACAAGCACCGTGGTGCACTGGCCTCTCCTCCATGCTTCAGCTAGGAACTCGAGCACCGTGGAGGAGCAGCTCAACGTGGCTACAGGCCCACCTCTGAACTGGCGGAGCATCACCACCACGCTCCTCCTCCTAGCCTCCCTGAGCCTCCTAGCGTACTCCATGAGCCTAGGCCTCAGCGGGGGCTCCATGCCCCTGAGCTTGGCTAGCAGGTTCCTCAGTGGAGCCATGTCAGGGTGAGCTCTGACCGCTAGCTCAGCTAGCTGAGACAGCTTCTCCCTACCCAAGCTCTCGCTTTCAGCTAAGGCCTCTGCTAGCTTGCAGGCTAGCTGTGAAGCACCAGACTCCCTGTCCTCTATGACCTCAGCCACCTTGCGTGGAAGCAAGCTAGCCCCTCACGGGCGCCTCGGCTACCACGCTGTAGCTGCTCCACTCCCCTGTCGCAGGGTCTTCTCTAGACCTCTCCACAACAACCCTGGAAGGCTTCCCAGCCTTCATCTTCACGGTCAGAAGGTACTTTACACTGGGCCTATCCTGGAAGCTTATGATGAGGATGCCTCCAACCAGCTTCGCATCAACCCTCAACCAGACACCTATCTTCCCTGGGAGACATGTTTAAATTGCTTTGCTGGAGCCCTAGGCAGGTGGTAGGCTGCCTACACTAGAGGAGGTCAGGAGGGGGCTGGACAGCTACCTGGCTGAGCTAGAGGAGGAGTACTACCTCAACTGGGCTGGGCTCAAGGAGGAGCTCTCCACCACGCCTATAATCAGCAGGTATAGGTGGCTGCTCACCAGGGAGGTGGCTGACGCTGCTAGGAGGCTTGGTGGCAGGAGAGGGCAGCTCTTGGTGATGTTCGCTGTCTCAGGTATGTTGGATGAGGCTGTGAAGGAGCTGACTGACAGGTTTGAGACCAGGCTCGCGAGGAAGGTGGTGTATGCAGCTGGAGAGCAGCTCCCTTTCAGGCTAGCTCAGGTGAAGGTCGGCAACGAGCCCAGGAGAGGTGTGAGAGCTGAGCTCTACAGGAGCATCCTCGCTGCTGTCGAGGAGGTGAACCCTATCTTAGAGGAGAGGACACGCATGCTCCATGAGAAAGCCAGGGAGCTCGGCTTCAGGAGCTACGCTGAGCTCAGCTTGAGCTTCAAGAGCTTCAGGGTAGACGAGCTCAGGCAGGCTGCAAGCGTGCTGTGCAGGGAGACAGAGGGCCTGTACTCCAGTGAGATGGAGAGGATGCTCGAGGAGAAGGCTGGAGTAAGCCTGAGGGAGGCTGAGAGGCATGATGTAGCTTACCTCTTCAGGGCTACTGAGTTCGACAAGTACTTTCCAGCTGAGGAGATGGTGGGTAAGCTCCTGAAGACTATTAAGGGCATGGGGCTTGAGCTCAGGGGGGTCAAGCTCGACATAGAGGCTAGGCCTAGGAAGTCTCCTAGAGCATTCTGTGCTCCAGTCAGGGTCCCATGGGATGTCAGGCTTGTTGTGATGCCTAAGGGCGGGTTCGACGACTACATGGCCTTGTTCCACGAGGCTGGGCACGCTTTGCATGCAGCGTACACGAGCCCTGAGCTCCCAGCTGAGCTGAGGAGGCTATGGGAGGGGAGTGTAGCAGAGACCTACGCGTTCCTCGTGGAGTACCTGCTCACCTGCGAGAGCTGGCTCAAGGAGCACACTGAGCTCAAGGGAGGGGAGCTCAGGAGGTTCCTCAGGCTCCAGGGGCTCTACAAGCTCTACTACCTCAGGAGGTATGCTGGGAAGGTGGAGTATGAGCTCAGGCTCCACTCTGATGGGCTAGCTGAGGCCAGAGAGTGGTACGTGCAGGAGCTTCAGAGCAGGCTCATCTTCAAGCAGCCACACCAGTACTACCTCTATGACGTTGATGACATGATGTACTCTGCAGACTACCTTGCCGCCTGGCTTGTGGAAGCCCAGCTCAGAAGCTACCTGGCAAGCGAGCTTGGAGAACACTGGTATGCAAGGGAGGAGGCAGGCAAGCTGCTCAGGAGGCTCTGGTCTCGAGGAGGAGAGCCAACCGTGAGAGAGCTCCTGTCAGAGGCAGGATACAGCAAGCTTAACGCTAGGCCTCTCATAGAGGAGGCCAAGATGATGATAGAGGAAAAATAGAAGTGTGAGGGCTTGGGGACAGCTGTCTAGCCCTCCCAGTGCTCTACCCCCTCTATGCTGTCCTCGAGGTCAACTACCCCGTTCCCGTTCGTGTCCTCCCATCTGAGTATGACTGCCCTACCCTCTAACACGCTGGAATACTGCTCGTAGTACTGGAGGACCTGCGAGGCTGCTGCAGTCCCGTTTGCAGTCAGCCCCCATGCTAGGAGGTGCCACCTACCTTGATAGTAGTGTAGGGCTATGAGAGCATGGTCGTATCCCTCTCCAGAGCCGTAGTTCTGGTCTGTCAGTTCAGAGTGCAGGTATGGCACCCCGTCTATGAGGACAGCGTAGAATGGGCAGCCGCCGAAGCCCTCGAACATCCAGGCGAACATGTTGACTCCAGGGCCTCCAGCGTAGATTACGTTTGAGGCAGGGACCTCACTCCAGTCCACTACAACATCGCTTCCAGTCCACTCCGCGTACCAGGTGTCTAGGCCCCAGCCTGCAGCTCCTGTGGTGGCCTCGACTCCAAGCCTGCTTGCTATGGCTATGGCGCCCCCTACGTCCATGGTTATAGCTCCAATCCCGTAGAAGCCGTGTGGAGTGCTGTCTCCTATGATGAACGTCACGTTCAGCACTCCATCTGAGACGAAGGGCTCAGGGTAGTTTGAGAGGTCTCCTTCAGGAGCCTCCTGGCTGAAGTAGTAGACCTTGCTCCCTGAAGCTGCAGCTACACATGAGCCATCAGCTGAGATAGCCACGCACTTGACCTCACTTCCAGTGTTGTAGCTCCACACGAGCCCAGTGTCCCTTGAGAACAGGTAGATGAACCCATCTCTGCTCCCAGCTGCAACCCAAGCTCCATCATCTGATATGCTCACTGACAGGACATCTCCATGTGGCGGGTTGCTCCAGGCTGCAATCTGGCCACCAGCTCTCGTGTAGAGGTAGACGGTAGATGAGGCTCCGACAGCTATGAACAGGGCTTGAGCAGAGACGGAGACAGAGGACGCCAGTATGTCTGAGGTGCTCCACAGCAAGCCACTTGAGTCGAAGAAGAAGACTCTGCTTGCTGCAGCAGCTAGGAACTTACCTCCAGGGTCTAGCTCGACATCCAGGACCTCCCAGCCGGCATCATATGGTGTCCACTTGAAGCTGCCATCTGGGTCACACATGTAGATGTGCGTGTCGAGCACGTCTCCTCCAGCAGCTACTGTAGCTCCGTTAGCTGACACGTCTACTGCCTGGAGGTCCTGCTGTACTGAGTTCGCTGACCCCACTTCAGCTCCAGCTCTGTTGTAGATGTGGAGCCTATAGGACTCGACTACAGCTGAAACCAAGCCTCCCACTGAAGTTGAGACCTCAGCTGCAGCATATGGAGCATAGCTCTTCTCCCAGACCCTGCTAGCTGTGGCAGTGTATAGCGCTACCCTGGTTTCATTGGCGACTATCAGGTGGGTTCCATCTGGTGAGAGGTCTAGGCCTCTCCTGGCTATGGTCGGGACTGCTGGCATAGACCAAGCTAGGTTCCCAAGAGAGTCTAGGAGGCCCACCTTGCTCGACGAAGCGTAAGCTATTGTGCTGCCGTCGTCAGATATATCGACTACATAAACCTCCTCTCCCACATCATAGACCCATAGCAGTGGAGCTTGGGCTCCGGTGTGGCTTAGTGGAGCTGCAGTTACAGGTAGGAGCGTGAGGACAGCTAGCAGAGCTAGCTGCAGCTTCAAGCACTCACCCATGAGCATGCTTTAACTGAGCACTTAAGGCTTACTAACACTCTGTCTAGCTAAGCTTGAGATCATGCATTTCTCAGGCTAGACCCTTAGGCAAGGCGCTTGTGATCTCTGTTGGAAGCTGTTTATAGGTGGCCTGGCTGGTGAAGAAGCTTGATTAGCCCTGGTAGAAGAGATAGGTGGGGTAAGGTGAGCTATCCTTGGATTGTGAAGACAGACCAGTGCTCCACGTCCTCTATGGTGTCACCTGGGTCTACTCTGCCGTTTCCGTTTGTGTCCTCCCACCTCAGGATCACAGCTCTCCCCTCTAGCACGCTGGGGTACTGCCTGTAGTACTGGAGAACTTGGCAGGCTGCTGCAGTCCCGTTCGCAGTCAGCCCCCATGCTAGGAGGTGGTATCTGCCTTCATGGTAGTGCAGTGCTATGAGAGCGTGGTCATATCCGCTGCCAGACCCGTAGTCTGCTCCTGTGATGTCGGAGTGGAGGTATGGCACTCCATCTATGAGGACAGCGTAGAATGGGCAGCTGTTGAAGCTGTCGAAGAGCCAGGAGAACATGTTCACGCCTGGGCCGCCGACATATATTATGTTCGACTTGGGCATGCTGCTCCAGTCTACAGTCACGTTGCTTCCATCCCACTCAGCGTACCACGTGTCTAGCCCCCAGCTCGCTACACCCCCTGAAGCCTCAACGCCTAGGCTGCCTGCTATGGCTATCGCTCCTCCGACATCCATGGTTGCTGCTCCAATCCCGTAGAAGCCGTGTGGAGTGCTGTCTCCTATGATGAACGTCACATTCAGCACTCCTCCAGCTACAAATGGCTCAGGGTACCTCAGTAGATCAAGCTCTCCAGGCTGAGAGCTGAAGTAGTATATCTTTCTACCAGACATGGCTACTATACGTGAGCCGTCGTCTGAGATCGCTATCTGCTTGACTGCGCTTCCAGTGCTGTACATCCATAGGAGGCCTGTGTCCCTTGAGAACAAGTAGACTACTCCGTTTCGGCCTCCAGCTGCAATCAGGCTTCCGTCAGCAGATATGTCGACGGAGAGAACCTCACCGTAAGGTGGGTTGCTCCATGTGGTTGCTATACCGTACTTGGTGTAGAGGTATAGGCCTGCCGGGGCTCCAACAGCTATGTAGCTGCTGGTAAATGAGACTGAGACCGAGTTAGCATCTATCTCAGTGGAGTTCCACTTGAATCCAGCTAAGTCGAAGAAGTACACTGAGCTTGATGCTGCAGCTAGGAACAGCCCGCTGGGGTTCAGCTCTACGTCAACTACCTCCCAGCTAGTGTCATATGGCGTCCACTTCAGGGTCCCATTAGGGTCGCACATGTAAACCTTCTTGTTGAATACGTCTCCTCCAGCAGCTACTCTAGCTCCATTCCGCGAGACATCTACTGACATGAGGTTCCCTGACTCAGCTAGCACCTGCCCCATCTCGTTTCCATTCTTGTCGTATATGTGTAGCTTGTTTGACTCAACTACAGCTGAGATAGAAGCTCCTAGTGAAACTGAGATGTCTATTGGAGCATAGGGGGCGTAGCTTTGCTCCCAGAGCATAGTACCTGATGTCGTGTATAGAGCTACTCTAGAGCTGTTTACTATGAGCATGTACCCTCCATCTGGTGAGATACATACTCCTCTTCTAGCTGTAGTTGGGTTTGCTGGTGCAGACCAAAGTAGGCTTCCACTCTGGCTTATGACACCCACTTTAGAAAGGGATGCATAGGCTACTACGCTCCCATTAAGAGACATGTCTACTGAGGTAACGTCTTCTCCTGCGTCATAGACCCATAATAGTGGAGCTTGAGCAGCCGAGGGGGGAGGGCTTGAGGCAGCTAGCAGAGCAAGTAGCACAGCTAGGAGAGCTGCCTGAAGCCTCATAGAGGCACCTAGAGGGGCTAGCCCCTGGCTCTTAAACGTTGACATCAAGCTTACAGTAGGCTTCCAGCTGATGTGGGCGCAGTGCTGCTCCCGCAGCTCCTCTACAGCATGCTACTCCTGTGCACATGGGTAGAAACCAGAATGCAGCATGCTTAGATTGCTTATGGAAGCTTTATACCAAAAGTTATTTTACGATTGTTTGGTAGGGGGCAGGGTAAGGTGAAATCTTGCGTAAGAGAAAGCTTAAGGGGCCTGGTGTAGTGTATTCCATCAGGATAGAGGAGGAGGTTGCTGAGGCTCTCAAGGAGATGGCTAGGGAGGGCATGGATATACCTGAAGCTGTGAGAGACTGCCTTAGGAAGCTGGTCAGAAGGTACAAGCTGATGAAGGCTATGAGAGAGATGGATGAAAGCAGAGCTAAGACAGCTGGGGAGCAAAGCGAAGGGCGAGGCTAGAGCCTTCTCCCATGCTTCAGGGCTGGGTTACCCTGTTCTCACCGTGTTTTCACCTCTTCTTTAGCTTGAATGCTCTCCCATCTCCTCCTTATGTAAGCGAGCAGCTGCGTGTGTGACTTCACATCTACCCACATGTGGACGAAGTCTACTTGACCTACCTCCCCTAGTATAGCTGGAAGGTGTATATCTCTGTCATCTACGTAAACTATGCTCTCCGGCTTGACCTCGACCCCGAGCTCCTTGAGCTCCTCTAGCAGCGACAGGATCATCTCATGCTTCCTTGGGTGGGGCTCGGCCTTGATGAGGTCGAAGTATGGTAGGATGCCGAGCTTTTCTAGGGCTTCTAGGATAGGCTCAGGCCTGTTCCATGTGGCCAGAGCCACTATGGCGCCCATTGACTTGAGCTGCTCTAGGAGCTCTCTGACTCCAGGGTAGAGCTCTACTACCTCCCCTCTGCTGTCTACCAGCTTATCCTCTGAGACCCTCCTGAATGGAAGTGTGCAAGATGATATGTCGCTGTGGCTCCATAGGGTCCTGTCTGCATCTAGCACTATGAGCATAGGCATATGAGGCTGCTTAGCTGGGGGTATTTAGGCTTATGTGGGAGCGTGAGGTTGTAGGCAGGCTTCTCGAGTGGTGGAGGAGCAATAGGAGGGTGTTCCCGTGGCGTAGCGTGAGAAGCCCTTGGCTTGTGCTGCTGGCTGGAGTGCTGCTGAGGAAGACTGGAGCTAAAGCAGTCTCTCAGGTCTACCCTAAGCTTGCCGCGAAGTACAGGAGCCCCGTGGAAGTGCTCAGGGCTGGAGCTAAGGAGCTGGAGAGGGACTTGAAGCCTCTTGGGATGTATAGGAGGAGGGCTAAGGAGCTTGTTGAGCTAGCTGAAGTGCTCTGCAGCATGTATGGCGGGAGGGTTCCGAGGGCTAGGGAGGAGCTTGTGAGGCTTCCTGGCGTAGGGGACTACATCGCAAGCGTAGTCCTCTGCTACGCGTATGGTGAAGCTACACCGACCATAGACACGAACACTAGGAGGCTTATCTCTAGGCTAGCTGGAGTAGACGAGCCTCAGGTCAGGGAGGTCTATGAGAGGCTGCTGAAGGAGGCTAAGAGCTCTAGGGAGCTTAACCTCGCTATGCTGGACTTCGCTGCCCTGGTGTGTAGGGCTAGAGGCCCTAGGTGCGGGAGCTGCCCTCTAGCTGGCCTCTGCTCCGCTAGGCTTCCATGAGGGTTACGTGGAGCTCTACCACCCTAGCTCCCCTATACACTCTGATGGCTACCCTCTCTCCAGCTCTCCTCTCGTCTACTGCCTTCTGGAGGTCTCTTGAAGACCTTATCTCCACTCCACCTAGCTCTACCACCACATCACCTGGCTTCATACCACTGTAGTGTGCTGGGCTCCCTGGCGCGACTTCAACTACAAGCGCACCTGACTTCGGGTATAGGCCGTAGATCTCTGCTATCTTTGGCGTCACTGTTATGGTGTATACTCCAAGCCAGGGCTTCACTACACGCCCATACTGGATGAAGTCTTCTATGGCCTTCTTCACCCTGTTAGCTGGTATGGCGAAGCCTATGCCCTGAGCGTATGGTATCACAGCAGTGCTCACTCCAACCACCTCTCCGCTGAGGTTTACTAGGGGGCCTCCGCTGTTGCCTGGGTTTATGGCTGCGTCAGTCTGGATCATCTCCTCGAAAACACCTCTGTCAGACTTTATTGTCCTGTTGAGAGCGCTTATAACCCCCATGGTTACTGTAGGCTCTCCAGCTAAGCCAAGAGGGTTGCCTATGGCTAGGACTATCTGCCCGACCTTCAGCTTATCTGAGTCACCTAGATTAGCTGGCTTCAAGCCTGATGCATCTATCCTCAGCAGAGCCAGGTCGTACTTGAGGTCTGCTCCGATAAGCCTGCTCAAGTACACCTCCCCTGTGGTGAGAGCCACCTCAACTGCTCTAGCATGCTCTATCACGTGGGCGTTGGTCAGTATGTAGCCGTCTTCCCTCACCACTATGCCTGAAGCTATCCCTCTGACTGGTAGAGGAGTCCAGTAGTAGCTTGAGACTACCCTCACGCTCCCAACTGTCACCACGCTGGGCTTAACCTCCTCTACGACCCTTACTATAGCCTCATCTAGCAAAGCTACCACAGCAGCCACCTGCTACGCTGCTATTAAATGCGTGTGTAGTTTTAAGAGAGGCATGGAGCAGTCTCCAGGTGTTTGCTTGGCTGTAGTGGTGGCTAGGGGGAAGAAGGTTGGGCTGGCTGTACTGAGCAGAGAGCACCTAGACAAGTTTGTCAAGTGGGTGAATGACCCTGAGGTCACAGTATACTTGAACATCCAGAAGGTGTTCACGCTTGAAGATGAGTTAGAGTGGTATGAGCAGGTCAGGAAGTCAGGTAGGGACAGGGTCTTTGCTATAGTCGAGCTTGAGAGCAAGCGTGTCATAGGGGTGATTGGACTCCACAGGATAAGCTACTACAACAGAAACGCTGAGCTCGGCATATTCATAGGTGAGAAGGAGCTCTGGGGGCAGGGGTACGGTGAGGAGGCGGTGAAGCTTATGCTGGACTACGCGTTCAATGTTCTGAACCTGCACATGGTCTACCTGAGGGTGAAGGACTTCAACAGGAGGGCTATAAGCTGCTATAGGAAGGTGGGGTTCAGAGAAGCTGGCAGGATAAGGGACATGGCTCTCCAGCCAGATGGCTACCACGACGTGATCTTGATGGACATCCTAGAGGAGGAGTTCAACAGCAGGTATGAGAGCTTCTACAAGAGGATCCAGGAGAAGGCTGCTCAGAGCTCAGCTGAAGCTCCTTAAGACCTCCCTGACCTCAGCTAGCCTCCTGGCGAGCTCGCTTAGCTCCCTTCTCAGCCTCCTCCTGAGCCTAACCGATGAAACCCTCGCTATCAGGCTCTGGGCTTCCTCCTCAGCCTGCTTGAGCCTTAGCTCCCTGTCCTTTATAGCAGCCTCTATGGCTAGCTCTATTAGCTGAGCCTCCCTCCTGTATGGCTCTATTCTGGCTTCAAGCCTCTTAAGCTGGCTCTCATACTCTGCCTTGAGCAGGCCATAGACCTGAGGCTTCATGTCGTCCTTCGAAGCCTCTAGGAGCTCCAGCAGCCTCCTGACCTTAGCTCTGTCAGCTATGAGCTTAGACACCTCCTTAGACCTGAACTTGTCGAGTGGAGCCCAAGCCAAGTCCAGGGTCACGTGAGGCTCCTTAGCTGCAGGAGCCTTCTTGGCTGCAGGAGCCTCCTCGGCTTCAGGCTGCTCAGCTTCCTCAAGCTCCTCTTCCTCCTCAAGTGGTTCAGCTGAGATGTACCTGACTACCTCAGCTAAGCTTGGCGGCGGCCTAGGCTTCGGCTGTGGTGTCTCCCCGAGGTGTGTTGTCTTCACTGGGCCTATCCTGACGAAGCCTGGTGACTCTGTGAAAGGCCCCTCTACGTATGCTACTCCCCGGTCTAAGTGCTTTATCCTCGAGGCTATGCTGCTGCTTAGCCCCATGAACTTCGATACGACCTTTATGTCAGCTGTGTACTCTATCCTGAGGATTATCTTGTTCTCAGCTTGGCTCAGCAGGGTCTTTGATATCAGCTGTGGCCTCTGGGTAGTGAAGAGGAGCCCTATCCCCCTTTTCCTGCCCCTTGTAGCTAGGGTGTTGAGCCATGTGAGCGTCAGGGCAGAGTGCTTTCC
>QMWA01000048.1 GCA_003661385.1 Thermoproteota archaeon
ACTTGGCTGCCTTCAGCTCCTCCTCTGCCCTCCTTATCCTCCTGAGGAGCTCCACCCTGGCGTCTAAGCCTGTCAGGGCCCTGAGCTCCCTTTCAAGCCTCTCCCTCTCTACAGTGGCTTCCTCAAGCATGGCTCTGAGCCTCTCAAGCTCCCTCCTCAGCGCCTCACCCTCAAGCTCCTCTGGTGGAGCCTTGGTTGGTTTTTTTGCAGCCCACTCCACGCAGGCTCTCAGGAGCTCATACCTCCTGCCCTTCCAGTAGCTGTGGTTCCTGAAAGGCCAGCTTTCCCCTACGACGACGAGCCTGCCCTCCCCGACCTCGGCTGCAGCTGCAACACACTTGAACCCTCCTAAGACACCCCACATCAGCACCTCCTTAGCTGGAGGCTTAACTCTCATTGTGAGAGGTGTCATGAGCTTAGCCCCCAGCGCCGCTCTACCGACTGGGTGCTCTAAGCTGCCCTCGTACTCCCCTCCCCTGACCGGGGTCTTGTTCACCCTTATCCCAGCTCTCTGGAGGAACGTGTTCAGGTGCTCTACCCTGTGGCTCCTGTCCACCAGGAGCACTACGCCGCCGCCGCTCTCGAGGAACCCAGCTAGCTTGTCTAGCTCATCAGGTGGAGGAGGGTCTACTGCAACCAGGACATCAGCCTCCATGCTAGAGGGCACTTCCATGGTGTAGCCTACGCTGAAACCCCTAGTGTAGAGGTCCCATGCCAGCCTGTAGTAGCCCTCCTCCCCAAGCCCTCTGAAGGAGCTGTCCTCCATGGGATAGAGAAGCACACGCCCTCTTCCACCCCCTCTCCTAGGCCTGACTCTAGCAAGCCAGCTCAGCAAGCTCATAGCGAAAACCCTGTTGTCATACTCTGTGATGTACTCGTCTGAGAGCATCCTGTAGTCTCCTAGCCCAGCTACCCTCCCCGCATTCTCGCAGGCTACAGCAAGCCTCAGGAAGCCCTCTTGCCCCCCTAGGCTCCTGGCCGTCATCTCACTGTAGCATATCACCTTACAGCCCTCAGCTGAGATCGAGGAGGGCGCGTGGAGGCAGATCTTTGTGATGCTCCTGTCAACTGCAGGGTGGTCTCTAGCAAGCTGCCCTGTCACAGGAGTCTCCTCACTGAGGTGGAAGCTACCTGGGTCTCTGACGAGGTCGCTGCTGAACCTGAACCTGAACAAGCTTGAGATGAAGCTCGGTGACCTAGACTCGTCAGCTCTCCCGTGGCCTGCTATCAGCAGCCCTCCCCCACCCTCGACATACTCCTTGATGAGCTCCCTGTCCTCCTCTGTGAACTCAGCTCCCCTAGCGGGGGCGAACACAAGGAGGAGGCTTGAGTCCATTAGCACATCCTCCTCAAGCCTGCTGTCGAGGTACTCTACCTCAAGCCCAAGGTCCTGTAGGACTGCTAGGAGCTCGCTGAACTCTCTGCCGAACTCCTCTATCCCAAGCCCTAGGTGGTAGAGGTCTATGGAGGCTAGCTTTATCTTACCCAACTTTACCTGCCTCCTCAGCTACCTCATATAGGAAGGCTAGGAGCTTCTTTCCAGCTAAGCTCAGCCTATAGACCTTGTTCTTGCCTTCGCCGATAGGCTCTATGACCCCAGCCTCCTCTAGGATGTGGCATGCCTTGAAGACTGCCTGCCTGCTCACCGAGGCCCCTATGGAGTTCAGTGTGTAGTAGAGCTCAGACTGGCTCTTCGGGCCTGTGAGCAGGGCCTTGAGCAAGGCAAACCTCACTGGAACCTCTCCCCTCTGGGAGTGGAACACTGCTTTGCCAAGCTTCACAACAGCCATGTCAGCTTCATTGAGCTCTAAGCTCAAGCTACCACCTTATCAACCCCACCATACACAATGGGGTTCTAAAATGTTTCCTGCCACCAGCGAACTTAAGTCAACTACAGAGTTGATATGAGCACACACCCTGAAGCCGGCACTGCCCCTGCTCAGCTGCATGCTGGAGCACTTCCTCTCCTGAAACATGTCCTTTTAGGTGGTATGCCTGGGAGCTAGGTGCCTGATGCACGTGGAGGTATGCTGCAGCTCTCTGCTTTTATCAACTTTGCGGTTGACAATAGTTTTAAGCCCAATAGCTTGAGGGCTGCTTGAGGATGGGTGATTATGTCAACTACAGGGTTGATAGGTGAGCTGAGATGAGGAGCTTACTTAGGCTTGGCAGAGGAGACAAGATCAACGTAGAGGAGGAAGAGTGGTTCTTCAGGAGGTACCTTGAGAGGAGGAAGGGTGTAGCCTCCCTCCCGACGTTCCTAGAGGAGTCCAAGAGCTTCTTCGGGAGCGACGCCCACAGCATGGATGAGGGGAAGGCTGTCCTCGAGTACTTCACCAAGCACTGGGCCTGCTACACCTACAAGAGGCGTGGGGTAGCATACTACGTCTTCCCTGAGTTCGTCCCAGAGAGCGTCGTTAACTGGATCAGGAGAGCTGGACGCGAAGCTAGCGCAGAGTTCGTGTCAAAGTACTTCGGGTACTCTGAGATAGAGGCTGAGATCATAGTGGACTACGTGAGGAAGTTTGAGTCAGAGGACATAGACCCCCTCACACTCAGGCTCCTCGAGGCAGCTGAGAAAGCCAACCCAGTGGGGTTCCTCAAGGAGGCTGAGGCAGCTAAGCTAGTAGGGGCGCCGCTGCCATCTGTCCAGAGGGCTCTAGCTGAGCTAGCTGAGAGGGGGGCTGTAGAGGTCTATGAGGATGACGGTGAGAAGGTCTATGTGTTCAGGGAGGCTGCCTCAAAGGACAAGCTGAACACCTTGAGGGTCATGAGGCTCAGGGCTTTGAGGCTGAGGCGTAGCTTGGATGAGAAGCTTAAGCTGATGGAGAAGGCATATAGGGACAGGCTTAGGCTGGCTAGGGAGGTTGAGAGGAGGGTTGGTGAGCTCCAGAGTGAGGCTAGGAGGCTTGAGAGGCACATAAGGGCTCTTGAAGCTGAGAGGCAGGCTCTAGCTGAGGCTGGGAGGGCTAAGGAGGCTGAGGCAGTCAAGGCTAGGGAGATACAGCTCATAAGGAGCAAGAAGAGGATTGAAGACGAGATCGGGGAGCAGGAGAGCTACATAATGGACGTTAAGCAGTTCAAGATAGAGCTGATAGAGCAGAGGATCAAGCTAGACAAGATAGAGAGGCTGATAAAGGACCTTGAGCTCAAGATCAGGATAGGAGAGACCATACCCTCACC
The DNA here is from genome assembly GCA_003661385.1 of Thermoproteota archaeon. Classification (GTDB taxonomy): domain Archaea; phylum Korarchaeota; class Korarchaeia; order B14-G2; family B14-G2; genus B14-G2. The sequence continues at coordinate 3,184 of QMWA01000048.1, forward strand.
TATGGGAGGAGAGGAGGACATAGAGCAGTTCATAGAGCAGACCAGACGCTACCTTGAGGAGGAGTACAAGGAGGTTAAGGAGCTTGAGAGGGAGGTCTTCGGGATAGAGGAGGAGCCTCTCCTGGAGGAGGCTGAGGTCTCAGAGGAGGTTCTCAGCGAGCTTGAGAAGGTTGAGAAGGAAGTCAGAGTCATGAGGCAGAGGGAGCCCCTGGAGGAGGCTGAGCAGGAGGCATGAAGCCAGTGAAGGTCCTAGTGGCTCCGCTGCCAAGGGAGTACTCTAGCAGAGGCTTAGCTCGCCTAGACGTTGGGACTGCAGCTAAGCTCAAGGTGGACACTGGAGACTACATCATGGTAGAAGGCAGAGCTAAGGCTGCTGCCATAGTAGTCTTATGTGAGAGCTCTCAGCCAGTAGTTGAGCTAGACCCCTTAACCAGGGAGAACGCTGGCGTCAAGGTTGGAGAGGAGGCCGTAGTCAGGAGGGTAAGCCCCTCCAGGGCGCTGAGGCTCGTGGTCAAGGCGAGCAGGCCTGCTAGCGCAGCTGCAGTCAGGTCCAAGCTAGCAGGCTTCCCTCTCATAGCTGGCAACAAGCTCAGAGTAGCTCTCCCAAAGGGGCTATGCGAGCTCCACGTGCTCGAGACGACACCAGAGGGCCCTGTTGTAGCTGACAGGAGCACTGCGATAACGCTTGTGGACTCCAAGCCTGGGGCTAAGGCCTCTCTGAGCGACCTAGGCGGCTTAGGGCCTCAAGTTGAGGAGCTGCTAGCTAGGGTCATCGAGCCAGTCAAGAACAGAGAGGCCTATGAGAGGGTTGGTGCAGCACCACCACGTGGAGTCCTCATCTATGGGCCACCTGGAACAGGGAAGACGCTCCTAGCCAGGGCGCTAGCATGCGAGCTTGGTGCTGTAGCTGAGCTCTCTGGCCCAGAGCTAGCTGCAATGCCTCTCGACCAGGCTAGGGAGGCCTTAGAGCACGCATACAAGCAGGCTGTTGAAGCAGGGCTCGGCTCAGTCCTCCTGGATGACGTTGACAGGCTCAGTGGGGAGCTAGCTAGGCTAGCTGCATGCCTGATGGACAGGTATGAGCCCTCTCTGACGATAGCTACAGCAGCTAGCATAGACTCAGTAGATCAGTCGCTGAGGAGGAGCGGTAGGCTTGAGGTTGAGGTCGAGCTCCCAGTCCCAGACAGGAAGGCTAGAGAGGAGATCCTCGAGGTCCTGGCTAGAGACCTGCCTCTTGCAAGCGAGCTCTACTCCTATAGGTGCCCTAAGTGCGGTGGAGCCTACAGCCTCCCAGGGGTCTGCTCAGAGTGCAGGGCTGAGCTGGAGCCTAAGCCTAGCTTAGCTAGAGTAGCTGAGGCAGCTAACGGCTACGTTGGCGCAGACTTGGCTGCAGTGTGCAGGGAGGCTGCTGTCCTGGCAGCTAGAGCTGGTAGCAGCGTGATAAGGCTAGAGCACTTCATGGAGGCCCTGAAGCTCGTTAGACCTACCGCCACGAGGGAGATCAGGACTGAGACCCCGAGGGTCAGTTGGAGCGATGTAGGAGGGCTCTCTGACGTGATCCAGCAGCTCAGGGAGGCAGTTGAGTGGCCTCTGAAGCACCCTGAGGTCTTTGAGAGGATGGGTGTCAAGCCCCCTAAAGGGGTGCTCTTGTATGGGCCACCCGGCACGGGGAAGACCTTGCTTGCTAAGGCTGCTGCAAGCGAAAGCGGGGCCTCATTCATAGCTGTCAAGGGCCCTGAGCTCCTAAGCAAGTGGGTTGGGGAGTCTGAGAAGGCTATAAGAGAGGTCTTCAGGAAGGCAAGGCAGTACTCCCCCTCGATAGTGTTCTTCGACGAGATAGATGCCCTAGCACCTAGGAGGAGCGACAGCGGCTCCAGGGTAAGCGAGAGGGTTGTGGCTCAGCTCCTGACTGAGATGGATGGGATAGAGGAGCTTGAGGGCGTTGTGGTGATGGCTGCCACGAACAGGCCTGACCTGCTTGACCCAGCTTTGCTGAGGCCAGGTAGGCTAGACAGGGTGATACAGGTCCCCCTCCCAGATGAGGAGGGTAGGCTTGAGATCCTCAGGATCCACACCAGGGAGATGCCTCTAGCCCCAGATGTAGACTTAGCTGAGGTAGCTAAGCTCACCCACGGGGCCTCTGGAGCAGACCTGAAGGCAGTATGCATCGAGGCAGCGATCCTAGCCTTAAGGGAGTCCCTTGAGGCAAGAGAGGTGAGGATGGAGCACTTCATGGAGGCTGTCAAGAAGGTGATGGCTTCACGTAAGTAACTTAAGCCCACCTTACATGGGGCTGAGGGAGCATGCTAGGTGTAGTCCTCGCAATAGCTTTGGAGACCATGGCGCTGTGGGCTAGCCAGAAGATAATCCTGCCAGCAGAGAAGGAGAGGAGCTTGCCTTCAGTCCTGGCCCTGGTGCTAGTGGGCTTGCTTGCCTCAGCTGGGATAAGCCTGCTCATACCTGTGCTCGGCTGGCTGATCTCAGCTTTAGCTTGGCTCTGGCTCGTGAAGGTGTGGTTTAGGGTAGGCTGGCTTAGAGCTCTGGTGATAGCTCTGCTAGCTGTCATCATGCTAGCTGCTATAGCTCTCCTCGTAGGCCTCCCATTCCTAGCTGTAGAAAGGCTGAGGTGAGCTTATGAGGCAGTTCACTCTAGGCATCCTAGCTGGGCTAGGCTTATCCCTGGTGGCGCTCTCAGCATTAGGCTATGTGCTGGCTTCATCCGTGTATGAGCCTGCTTACAGGAGGATGGTTGAGGCTAAGCCCATGCTAGAGGACGCGCTAGCTCTGTTGGAGTCCAGTGAGGTAGAGGGCATGCTCTCCTCCTACAGGGAGCTCTGCTCTGCCATCCCGAAGGCTGAGGCTGCAGCGGAAGCGTACTCGAAGGCCTACCCTGCCTTAGTCAAGCTATCTGGCTTAGCTCAGGAGATGTATGAGGTGTCTCACAGCAGGCAGTACAACGAGATGATAGCTGCACTTGAGAAGGTGGCTGAAGCAGCTTCCGAGCTCAAGCCTCTGCTGGCTGCCGCAGGCTTAACAGACCTGTATGCTCTAGTTGACTCAGCTAGCATGGCAGCTGAGTTCATGAGGGAGGCTCAGAGGGCATCTGAGGCTGCAGCTGAAGGCTCTAAGCTCCTGGAGTCCATGCCACCTGAGGAGCTTAAAGCCCAAGTCGAGGCTCTCAAGAGGATGGCTGAGGAGCTTCCTCCAAGCAAGCTTGAGGGCATTGTCCAAGCTGCTAGGGTGAACGTCAGAGAAGCCTTAGCTGTGGTCGAGAAGGCTGAGAGGCACCCTCCAGGTCAGCTTAAGCTCCTGCTTGCAGCTGCTGGAGCAGCTGGCATAGCCTTGTCAGCTGTATCTGTAGCTGTAGCCCGGCACAGTATGGGGCTACAGTAGGCGAGTAGCGTGAACTACGACCAAGGGTTAGTAAACCTTAAAGCTACGCGCATGGGGGTGTTGGGGTCTTGTTGGCAGCTAGAGCTAAGCTAGCTGAATACGACACTGCATGCGATAGGCTGCTCTCGAAGCTAGACCTCCTCCTCAAGGTTAAGAGCGTAACGCTCGCGGAGAAGCTTGCTGAAGAGGCCTTAGCCTTGAAGAGCGTGTGCGAAGGCCTCAAGACAGACTCCTCTCTCGAGCTGTGGAAGCTCCACCTCACAGAGCTCTGCGAGTACATAGCTGTATGCTCTGCTGCAGCCCCCCTGCCAGAGGCATCCTACAGCCTCATGCTCACAGTATGGGGGTGCAACAGAGAGCTCATAGGAGAGGAGAAGCTGAGGAGCGAGGTCAGGAGGGCTGCAGCAAAGTACAGGAGGCTAGCCCACGTTAAGAGCAGCTTGAAGGAGATCCCCTACCGTGAAGCCATAGTGGTGGATGAAGCTAGGAGGATCCTGCGTGAGCTAAGGGAGGTCACCACCAGGCACGTCGTTGAGCTGCCAGACGACCTGGATCCACCGATATCTGTTTCACCAAGCTACTCAGGGTATGTCTCAGGCTGCTTCAACACCATGAAGGGCATACTGGTCATAAACTTCACCCCTGGAGGAACTAGAGAGGAGCTTGTCTCAGTGATAGCTCACGAGGTCTACCCTGGCCACCACGTCCAGAGGGTCTTCACATCTAGAGCTGACCTCCCAGCCACCATGAAGCTGAACTGGGTTGGCCGAGCGCTCAGGTGCTCTACTCCAGTAGAGGAGGGGCTAGCTCAGCTTGCTCAGAGGATAGCTGAGGAGAAGCTCCTAGAGCCAGAGGTAGCAGAGTACTTCAAGGCTAGAAGAGAACTCTACTCCCGAGCTAGAGCTCTGATAGACCTGCTAGCCCACTACTATGGGATGGGTGAAGCTGAGATAAGAGATGAGCTTGTGAAGCTCGGTGTTCCAGGAGAGCACGCTGACAACATGCTCTCCACCCAGGCTACAAGCTGCATGGACTCAGCCTACTACTACGGCGAGATGTATGTGGAGTGGATTCTAGAGCACGCTAGCCCCCTGCTAGAGGACAGGGAGCTCTCCTGGCCCCTATACAAGCTCCTCTACACAGGCTACACCACACCCTACGTGAAGGCTGCTCAGGTAGCAAAGCTCCTAGAGGAGGAGCACCCTGAGAGAGCTAGGAGCTTGCTTGAGAGGTTCGAGCCAACTAGGCCCAGGTACCAGAAGAGGAGGAAGAGGATCGAGATAATAGACCCCCTGCTTGAGGAGGTGTTCTAGTTGCCTGAAGGCAGAGAGGTTGTTGAGGTGCTTAAGCCCCATGAGGCCCTGGAGAGGGGGATGGAGCTCATTGCATGCGGCAGAGTAGAGGAGGCTAGGGAGATGCTGTGGAAGCTGGTGAGCCACAGCGTCAACGCAATAAACAGGATAGTAGACAGGAGGGGGAAGGAGAGCTTCCTCCCAGTCTACTACACCGCGCTAGCCATGCACGCCATAGTGCTCATTGAGATGAGCTACGCTGCCAGGGAGAAGGTTAGAGGGTGGATGGCGAAGCTCTCTGGCCTAGTGGACTTCCTGAACAACGTCATGGAGCCAGTGCTGAGGAGGTGGCTCATACACTACCCCGAGCTCAGAGAGCCCTTCAAGGTCATGGACAGGCTAAGCGACATCATAGGAAGGGAGTGCAGGAGGAAGAGCATACCAATGCTCCAGAAGAGCCGCTGGCTTCCACTAGAGCAGTAGCCAGCTTGACACCACTGTAGCGCACAGGGGAAAAGCTTATACGTATACTACCTCCTGCAGGCTTAATGCAGGTAGAGGAGGCTATAAGAGAGTACAACTCAGCTAGGAGCCCTGAAGCCGAGGCCAAGCTGATCTCAGCTAGAGGAGGCCGAATAGAGGTGGAGTTCAAGCTAGCTAGGGCATGCAGCCTCCTAGACTGGGTTGAGGACCTAGCACTCATCCTAGAGGACAAGCTCAAGGCTAAGGTGAAGCTTGAGGAGATCAGAGAGCAGGAAGGTGAGGAGATAAAGGTTATAGGCGTGTTCAAGCTGGAGGCTGATAGAAGTGCAGGCGATAGTAGCTGAAGACCTGAGGAAAAGCTACACAACATACCTGAGGAGGGGGCTCAGGAGGGAGAAGAAGGTAGTTGAGGCGCTACGTGGAGTATCCTTTGAAGTCAGGTACGGGGAGGTCTTCGGGCTCCTAGGGCCAAACGGAGCAGGCAAAACCACCACAGTCAAGATACTGGCAACCCTGCTGCTACCCGACTCAGGGAAGGCTACGGTAGCCGGCTTCGATGTCGTGGAGCAGCCAACTGAGGTCAGGAGCAGAATAGGGGTGACACTGACAGTTGAGAAGGGCTTCTTCTGGAAGCTCACTGGGAGAGAAAACCTGAAGTACTTCGGGCTGCTCAGAGGCCTCAGCGGATCCAGCCTAGACTCGAAGGTAAGTGAGCTTCTCAAGCTAACAGGCTTAGAGAAGCTTGGGGCATCAGACAAGCTCTACGAGGAGTACTCCCTCGGGATGAAGGCCAAGCTCTCACTGGCTAGAGCTCTGCTAGCAGACCCCCCTGTCCTCATGCTAGATGAGCCCACCCTAGGCCTGGACCCGCCCTCAGCTAGAGAAGTCAGAGAGCTCCTGGTGAAGCTGGCTAGAGAGGAGGGGAAGGCTGTCCTAGTGACTACACACAACATGTGGGAGGCTGAGGCAATATGCGACAGGGTCGCTATAATAAACCAGGGTATCATAGCTGCAGTAGGGAGCGTAGGAGAGCTGAAGAAGCTGGCTCCAAGGAGGTCAGCGCTGAAGGTGCTGCTTGAGGCCCCTAGGCTGGATGAGCTGAGGGAGGCTGTAGACTGGATTGGAGAGGAGGACGGGTGGACTGCTGTCAAGGTGTACTGTGAGCCAGGGGAGGAGGGTGAGGCCTTAGCTGGCATAGCCTCGCTGGTAGCTAAGCTAGGTGGCAGAGTACACAAGGTTGAGGTAGCTGAGCCCACGCTAGAGGACGTGTTCATAGAGCTGACCAGGGAGAGAGCATGACTGCAGTAGACGTGGTGAAGGCAAGCCTATACCTAACGTACTCCTGGTACAAGAACAACAGAGTCATGCTAGCCATGTCACTGCTCTGGCCCTACCTCATGGCCTTCCTAGTCCTGGCGCTGGGGAGCATGTACGGCAGCTTAAGCGAGTTCACCAGGAGGATGGGCGTATCAAACCCAGTCCTCTACATGCTCGCGTCAAGCACCGTAGCCTTCTCGAGCATAGCCATCCTGGAGGCTGCAGTCGGGTTCGTGATGTACAACAGGTGGCTTGGGACACTCCAGTACATAGTGCTCTCCCCAGTGAAGTCCAAGACCCTGATAGCTGTAGCAGGGATCCCAGACTCCATGATATCAGCAGTGGTCTCAGTGACAGCTGTAGCCCCAGCTGCAGCCTACTTCGAGGGCCTCCACGGAGCCCTCAAAGCCATAGCTGTCCTCCTCCTGATCCTAGCTGGAATGACCCCCATGCTAGCCTTCTCAGTGATAGCTGCTGCAGCAACCCTCTCAGTGAGAGAGGAGACAAACGTACTAGCCTTCCTGAACCCGCTGATCCTCCTGCTCAGCGGCGTCTTCTACCCAATAGAGGTCTTGCCCAGGCTCCTGCAGCTCGCCTCAAAGGCAGTCCCCTCAAAGTACGTGATTGATGCAGCTAAGCTGGTTGCAACATACACGACACCAGAGGGTAAGCTCCTCATGCTAGCCCTCTACCCGCTGGCAGCCCTCGCCGTAGCCTACAACCTCATAGCCTTAGCTGGAGTAGACAAGGCTGTGAGCTTAGCTAAGAGGAGGGGGTTCGAGTGAAGGCTAAGGCAGTGG
>QMWA01000049.1 GCA_003661385.1 Thermoproteota archaeon
AGCTGGCTACACTCCTGTTGACACCATGATCCAGACTAGGCTGAAGCCCACGACAAGCTACTGCTTTGGGAAGGGGAAGGCTCAGGAGCTCAGGGAGAAGGTTGAGGCCCACAAGGCTGACACCGTGATATTCTACAACACGCTCTCCAGCAAGCAGAAGCTTAACCTTGAGAGGCTCCTCTACCCAGCTAGGGTCATAGATAGGGTTGAGCTCACTCTCGAGATATTCCAGCTCTCTTCAGCTGACGTTTTCTCAGCTCTCCAGATCATGCTTGCGTTCAAGAAGAAAGTCTTCCCGTACCTTAAGCTTGAGGCAGCAAGGAGGTACTTCAGGCACAGAGCTGGGTTCAGAGGTGGTGGAGAGTACGCCTACATGTCTAGGGTCAGAGGGCTCCACAAGGAGATCAAGGCCTTGGAGAGGAAGATAGAGAAGTACAGGAGGATGAGAGCTGACCAGGTGAGGAAGAAGCTTGAGAATGGAGCTTGGATAGTCTGCATAACAGGCTACTACAACGCTGGGAAGACCACGCTGTTCAACCTCCTCACAGGGCTGAGCATGCCGGTAAGCGACCAGCCCTTCACAACTCTCTCAAGCAAGTACGGCAGGCTCCTAGATGAGAGCAGGGAGATATACCTGGTTGACACCATAGGATTCGTCCTGGACCTGGATCCAGAGCTCATCCTCTCGTTCAAGCTGAACGTAGACGACATGAAGGCAGCTCACATCCTGCTCTTCATGCTTGACATAAGTGAACCCCCACTCCTCTTGAAGACCAAGCTGGAGCAGGGCTTAGCTCTTCTCACAGAGAAGATAGGCATACCGGAAGAGAAGATAGTCATTGTGCTGAACAAGACTGACCTCATATCACCTGAGCAAGCTGATCTCATGCTGAAGGAGATAGCAGAGGCTGCAGACGGCATCCCAGTCTGCAGGACCTCAGCTGCAAGCGGGGAGGTATCTGAGCTCCTAGCTACACTGAGAGATCTGATGGAGAAGCTGAAGACCCCCCAGCAGAAGGTGGTCAAGGCTAAGACAGCCCTGAAGCTGGGGCTGATCAGGAGGCCTCCTCCGTCATAGCCCTGCCTATGTTCTCATAAATGAGACATAATAGAAACATTTTTAGTAACAGCTCCAGTGAGCTGCTGGTGTCCGGCTTGAAGCCCAGGGACATAGCATCCTCGATAGTCTTCGGTGGCCTAACGCTTGCGCTCGAGCTAGCTGGGCTAGGCCACATCCTCCACTTCCCCCCGCTTAGCTACCTGATCTTCGACCCATGTGAGGTGCTTGTTGTAGCAGCGTACTTCATATTCGGCTTCACCTCTGCTGCACTGGCCACGCTGGTCCTAGTGCTTGGGCTTTCAATCAACATGGATCCCTTCAGCCAGATGATAATGGCTTCAACTGGGATCCCAGCATTCGGCCCGCTCATGAAGGGGCTTGCAATACTAAGCACTCTAGCTGGGATGTGGGCTGTATCAAGGAAGGTCAATCCATCTGGCAGCATAGCTGGTGTCGCAGCATACATGGCCTCGCCTATGGCTGTGAGAGCTCTCGCGATGACTCCGCCAAACTACCTGTTCATAAAGTACATTGTGGTGAGGCTTCCACTCCCCCAGGAGACCATAAGCTGGTTCCTAGAGAGCATGAGTTACATCCTGGTGATGACCGCTGTATTCAACGTGCTCCACGTGCTGCTGACAGTAGGGCTGGCTCTAGTCCTGTACAAGGCGGTCAAGCCAGCCTTGAGAGGGCACCTGCAAGGCTAGAGCCCTACTGCTGCCATGGCCTCCCATATCGTAGAGGCCTCCACCACCTTGATGTCATATCCCTGCTGCCGCAGGTACTCCTCTAGGCTTATCACCTTGTACTCGTAGACCACCAGGGTGAAGCCTGGAGCAAGCTTCCTCTCAACAGGCACTGGGACCTCTATCCTAGACTGGCCTGCTGGGACTACGAAGACACGTGCTCCAGCCTCTGCTGCCGCAGAAGCCTTCTCTAAGACCCCTCCAACAGCCCCTATGCTGCCACCTGGCTCTATCGTCCCAGTGATGTAGATGCCTGGCGGCATCTCCTCTCCTCTGATGGCTGCTATGATCGCTAGAGTCAAGGCTGCGCCAGCGCTTGGGCCGTCTACAATCTCCATCTCCTCTTCCCCAATTATCGTCACCACCACATCTGTAGATGACAGGCTTGCCCCAGTCACCTGCTCAGCTACCTCAACAGCTGTCCTCAGTGAGGCCTGCAGGTCTATTCCTATCAGGGGGGTTGTGCTCACCAGGACTCTGCCTTGGCCTGGCTTAAGCTCCACTATAGCCTTGAGCACAACTCCCTCCAGGCTGTAGGTGAGGAAGCCTGGCTTAGCCTTCACTGCCACAAGCTGTACTTCAGCTCTCCCAGCTAGCTCCTGTGCCTGCTCCCCTCTGGGCTGAGCCCTTGTGAGGTGCTCCACTAGCCTCCTGTAGTGCTCCAGCTGAGCTGAGGTCATGTTGAGCTGCTCTCTCAGCGCCCTAATCTCAGCTTGAGCCCTCTCGTACTCTGATGCAAGCTCCATGAAGTGCCTCTTAAGCTGGGTGTAGCTCGAGTATACTCCAGCCAAGTAGGCTATCGCTATGGCGTTTAAGGCTAGGCTCAAGGCTAGGAGAGCTCTCTCCCTCAAGCTGCTCCTCCATGCCCTATGTGGTTAAAAGGTTTAGCTATTAAGCTGGCATGTAGCAGGGTTATGGTGTCCTGTTGACGCACCCCCTAGACCCATACCTGAGGCCTGAGACTCTGCCTACACCATTCTGCCCTGGATGCGGCTGCGGCATCGTGGCTTCAGCGTTCCTGAGAGCTGCCAGAGAGCTAGGGCACAGCGACCTCTCTGGGTTCGTGTTCGTCAGCGGGATAGGCTGCTCCTCTTGGATCCCCTCACCGCACTTCAAGGCTGACAGCATACACATACTCCACGGGCGCTCAATCCCGACAGCGATGGGTGTGAAGGCTGTCAGGCCAGAGCTTGAGGTTGTGGTCTTCGGTGGAGACGGGGACCTAGCTAGCATAGGCTTAGGCCACCTGGTTCACGCTGCGAGACGCAACTTGGAGGTCCTCGTGATAATGGTCAACAACATGGTGTATGGGATGACTGGAGGCCAGCTTGCGCCAACAACCCCCAGAGGGGCTGTCACAGCTACATCACCCTATGGGAACCCAGAGAGCCCAATAGACATGGTCAGGACGCTTGCTGCAGCTGGAGCAAGCTACGTAGCTAGGGGATGCGTGGCCTACCCAAGGCACCTAGAGAAGCTCATGCTAGAAGCCCTGCAGGCTAGCGGCTTCAGGTTCGTTGAAGCAGTCTCCACGTGCACAACACACTTCCAGCTCATGCTAGGCACCAAGAGCCCAGTTGAGGCCTTGAAGAAGCTGAGGGAGCTTGTGGAGTTCAGGGATGTGATGCAGGGGCCTAGGGAAGGCAGGCTCCCCCTGGGATCCTGGAGGCCTCCAGGTAGGAGGCCTGGCTTCGTAGAGAGCTTGAGGGGCCTGAGATGAGGCTTGAGATAAAGGCTGTTGGAGTGGGAGGGCAGGGTATACAGTTCCTTGGGCGTGTCCTGGCGCACGCCGCTGTCCTAGAGGGATTACACGCCACCTTCACAGGGTCCTATGGGGCTGAAGTCAGGGGGACACCCTCCTGGGCTGATGTCGTGGTCTCCACAGAGCCAGTCACATACCCCTTCTGTGAGAAGCCCACCATCATCATATGCATGTTTCCGCCTCTGCTCAAGGGCATGGAGGCTGAGAGGGTTTATGTGAACTCACAGAAACCTATACCTGGAGCCATCACGGTGGATGCTGAGGGTGCTGCAGAGAGGGTAGCTGGGAGGAGGGTCTTAGGCAACATGGTGATGGCTGCATTTGTGTCAGCTAGGGAGAGGATAGCTTCACTAGGTTCCCTTAAGGAGGCGGTGAGAGAGGAGAGGTTCCCTCTCCCTGAGCTCAACTTTAAGGCCCTAGAGGAGGGGTGGAGGCTCGCTGAGGTGGCTTAGTTGGGTGGAGTTAGGGCAGCTAGCCTGCTGAAGCAGGCTTTAGACAGGCATGAGGAGCTGAGGTCAAGGTCCCTAAGCCTAATTCCATCAGAGAATGTGATGAGCCCTGAGGCTAGGAGGCTGCTTTCAGCAGACTTAGCTCACAGGTACACCAGCTTGAAGCCCCGCCCGCTACACGGGCAGCCTGTAGAGGACTACTACATGGGAACCAGGTGGTCTAGAGAGGTCATTAGGGTATGTGAGGATGCAGCTAGAAGCCTCTTCAAATGCGGCTACGCTGATGTCTCGCTTATCTCAGGGCACATAGCAGACCTAGCCATGGTGGCAGGCGTCTGCAAGCATGGCGATAAGATTGCTGTAGTAGAGCCCTTGAGCGGAGGCTACCCAGGCTTCCAGAGGGAGAAGATCCCCTCCCTGCTAGGCGTGGATGTGGTTTACCTCCCTACCAAAAGCTATACTCCAGTAGCTGAGGAGGCTGCTAGCATAGTGAGGAGGGAGAAGCCGAAGCTCGTGGTCTTAGGTGGCTCAATCATACTGTTCCCCCATCCAGTCAGGGAGCTAGCTGAGGCATGCAGCGAGGTTGGAGCAGTTCTAGCATATGATGGCTCACATGTGCTTGGGCTGATAGCTGGAGGAGAGTTCCAGCTCCCCCTAGATGAGGGAGCTCACCTGCTGGCTGGAAGCACCCACAAGACTCTCCCAGGCCCGCAGGGCGGCATCCTGCTTGCGTCAAGCCGCGAGCTAGGAGAGCAGGTGTCTGAGCACATACCCCATAAGCTGGTAGACAACCCCCACCTCCACAGGATAGCTGCCCTAGCCTACACCCTAGCTGAGATGCTAGAGTACTCCAAGAGCTACGCTAGGCAGGTTGTCTCGAATGCGAGAGCTCTAGCTAGAGCACTTGACGAGAGCGGTGTGCCAGTGCTGTTCAGGGAGCTAGGGTACACCTGCAGCCACCAGGTGAAGCTTGAGGTCACGGAAGACTACCTGGAGAAGGCTAAGCGCCTCGAGCAGGCACACCTGATAATAGACCTTGGAGGGAGGCTCGGCACACAGGAGCTAACCCGCAGAGGCATGAAGGAGAAGGAGATGGAGAAGGTAGCTGAGCTCTTCTCAAGAGTCTGGCGCGGAGAGCCGCCTGAGAAGGTCAGGAGGGAGGTCATGGAGCTCTCAGCTGAGTTCAGCAAGGTCTACTACAGCCTTGAGGAGGGCTTGCCATGAGGTGAGCTTGTTGAAGCCGAGGTTCATGCAGGGGAATGAAGCCTGCGCCGAGGGCGCCATACTAGCAGGCTGCAAGTTCTTCGCAGGCTACCCCATAACCCCGCAGTCTGAGATAATGAGGTACATGGCTGAGAAGCTCCCTAAGCTAGGAGGCGTGTACATCCAGGCTGAAGACGAGATAGCTGCAATATGCTCTGTGATAGGCGCATCCTGGGCTGGAGCCAAGGCTATGACAGCAACAAGCGGTCCAGGGTTCAGCCTCATGCAAGAAGCTCTGAGCTATGCTGTCATGACAGAGACCCCCCTCGTCGTGGTGGATGTCCAGAGGCTTGGGCCATCTACAGGCCAAGCCACTAAGTGCGGGCAAGGAGACATAATGCAGTCCAGGTGGGGGAGGCATGGAGACCAGACTCTAGTAGTCCTAGCCCCATACTCACCACAGGAGATGCTAGAGCTCACAGCCAGGGCGTTCAGCATAGCATGCAAGCTGAGGACACCTGTCATAGTCCTCTCAGATGAGACTGTAGCCCACATGAGAGAGGAAGTCTACATCCCAGAGGGCCTTGAAGCACCTGAGCCCCCTAGGCCTAAGCCAGGTGAAGCAGAGTTCTTCGGGTCAAGGGAGCCAGCTGGAGTCCCTCCGATGCCTAGGGTTGGGGACGGGTTTAATGTCATGGTGACTGGGTCAACACACGACAGCAGAGGCTACAGGAAGACTGCTGACCCACAGGTACACAGGAGGCTGGTCACCAGGATAGTGGCGAAGATAGAGTCTAGGGAGCCAGAGCTCCGTGACATAGACTACTATGGTGTAGAGAGCCCTGAGCTCCTGCTTGTAGCAGTAGGCTCAGCAGCTAGGTCAGTGAAGGAAGCTGTGAGAAGGCTTCTGTCTAGGGGGGTGAGGGCAGCTTTGTTCAGGCCTAGAACCCTCTTCCCATTCCCAGCTAGCACTCTGTCGCAGCTAGCTGAGGAAGCTAAGGCAGTGCTGGTGGTAGAGCTGAACCTAGGCCAGCTCATAGAAGAGGTCAGGAAGCACATTAAGCCACCATGCAGGGTAGAGGGCCTCAACAAGATAGGTGGGGGAGAGCCCATAGCTCCATCAGAGGTAGAGAAGGCAGCTGCCAGGCTGCTTTAGGTGGGGGCGAGGGGAGTTCCAGGAGCCTCTTGAACCCCCGACCGTCGGGTCTGGAGCCCGCCGCTCTACCACACCAGGGATCCGAGCCTTGCTGAGCTACGCCCCCACCTAGCATACCAGCAGCCTTCATCATTTTAAACTTTTAGCCTGCGTGCAGGCGCGCTATGCTCTTCCACCTCACTGCGCTCTGCAGCCAGCTTCCTCAGCTGGCCACTAAGCCTACTACAGCTGCTGAAGTCATCCACCCAGCAGGTTTGCTCTCAGGAACTCGGCAACTCTCCTGACATACTCCTCTGGATGCTGCTTGAATATCCCACAGTGCGGTGCATCCTCATCAACCCACAGCAGCTTCTTATCCCTGCTGCACGTGCTCTTCTCGTAGAGCAGCAGCCCGTCCCTGTAGTCTACTATCCTGTCTCCCTTGGAGCATATTATGAAGAGAGCCTGCTCTGGCCTCATCTTAGCAGCGTAGTCTACTGGTCTTATGTCATCCAGCTCTATTCCACTGACCATCTCACCGAAGAAGACGATCATGTCCTTAAGCAGGAACGATGGCAGCCCTGTGAACTCGCTGAACCCGTAGTCTACTGCGCCAGTGAACGTGGCATATGGGCAGTCTGCTACCACAGCCTTGAAGCGCTCTGATGCTCCTGCTCCCTCTATTGCTACTGAGCCCCCCATGCTGAAGCCTACCACACCTATCTTCTCTGGGCTCACATCTGTCCTATTCAGCAGGTAGTCCAAGGCCCCAAGCAGGTCAAGCACCTCCCTTAGCCCGAACGTGGTGTACTCTCCCTCGCTCTCCCCATGTGCTCTAAGGTCGAACATCAGGATGCTGAACCCTGCCTTGTTGAGCTCAGCTGCCAGGGGAAGCAGCTTCTCCTTCCTCGAGTGCAGCCCGTGTACAAGTATGATAGCTGCATCTGTCTCTCCAGGTATATACCAGCCTCTCAGCAGCACGCCATCCCTGCTATGGAATGTCACATTGATGTAGCTGAGCCCATACTTCGATGGCAGCTCGCTTGGAGGCCCCTTCTTCGGATGCAGCATCCTGTAGGAGACGTAGCATGAGAACCCGGCTAGGCCGACAGCTACAGCAACAAGAGCCACCCCGAGAGCTTTAGCCGCCCGCCTGGCCAAGATCCCCTATGCACCTATGCTTTCCACTTAAGTTTTTCTGAAAGCCTCCCCGCCTCTGTGGGAGCGTACTCTCACTTGCACGTGGGTTAGGGAGCTGAATAGCAGCTTCACGCTGAGTAGGCTTGGCTGCAGTGCTGTGCCTCAGCTTCTCTCTACTCTAGTAGAGGCCTGAACTTCCAGGAGCTCCTCTCAGACGCTATCCTAGCCAGGATCTCTCTGCTCCTCTCCTCTGGCATCGCCAGGAAGAGAGCCACCATGTGCTTGCATAGCTGCTTGTAAGCTGCTACCCTACCCCAGTCCGCGCAGTCATGCCTTATCTCCCTTTTCACGAGGTCTATCACGATGCTGTACTCCTTAACCCTGGCCTCCACGGTGTCCTCACCTAGGTGCAGGAGCTTGACCTGCTCTCTCGGTATCTGAAGCCCCCTCTCATACCTCCTCTTGTCTACCAGCAGCTTGATGAGCTCCTGTGGAGAAGAGCTCTCCCAGGCTGCTAGCCCAGATGCCATGGGCTTAGGAGGCCTATCAGCTCCAGCGAACCAGCTGTCAATTCTCCTCTTAGCGAGCTGAGCTTGAGGGGGGAGCTCAAGCCCCAAGAGCTCCATCAGCTCAAGGCAGTTCTTCGGAGCATACCCCTTAAAGTGGTTGTTGAAGTACCCATAGACCACATCAACCTGCTCACT
Source organism: Thermoproteota archaeon (assembly GCA_003661385.1). GTDB lineage: Archaea > Korarchaeota > Korarchaeia > B14-G2 > B14-G2 > B14-G2. The sequence goes on from QMWA01000049.1 coordinate 8,200, forward strand.
TAGCTCCCTAACCTTACTCGCCCACTTCTCAAGCTCCTCCCTCCTGTAGTGGTAGTTGTACCACGGCCTCTCACCATGCCCATGCCACCTGATGTAAGCGAAGTCTGCTGTGACCACGCAGACAGGCGGCAGCAGCGGCTCATCTACTATCGTGTATGCGACGTTAAACTCCTCAAGCAGCCTATAGGACTCGCCTCTAAGCCAGCTTGGGTGCCTGAACTCGACAGCGAACATGTACTCTGATGCAGGCAGCTTCTCAAGGAACTCCCTGAGGAGCTTGATGTCGAACTCGAGCTTCGGAGGCAGCTGAGCCAGCAGAGGCCCAAGCTTACCTGCCTTCCTCAAGGGCTCCATCAGCTCAAGAAAGCTGTCAAGCACCTCAGCTACGCCTTCAAGCTTCCTCCTGTGAGTGATCTCCCTGGGAAGCTTAGCTGCGTACCTGAAGCCAGATGGAGCCTTCCTAGCCCAAACCTGGGGAAGCCAAGCTTCAGGCATAGAGTAGAAAGTCGAGTTGATCTCAGTTGTGTTGAAGACTCTGGTGTACTGCTCAAGCTGCCTCTCTTTGCTCTCATAGAATGGCCCAACCCACTCATCATAACTCCAGCCAGAGGTCCCCAGGTAATATATAGCCAACCACACACCACCAGCTAGCTCAGAGCCCCAGTCATGTAAGATAAGCTTTAGCATGGAGGCTGCGGGTCCTCAGCCTAGCAGTCTACCTCCTGCTCTCTAGCCTTGAGAACCACCCTCCTAGCTAGCTCACTTATGTCAGCGTATCTCCCCTCTTCCAGGATCCTCTCTAGGATCTCGATGGAAACCCTCGTATACCCGTGGACTAATATGTTCCTGAACCCTATAGCCTTTCTCATCGCTGAACCCCTCTTCTCTACTCAGCACTCCAATCTTCTCAAGCACCACAGGGACTTCGCTGTAGCTTCCTGGAGGCTTCTCTCCCATCTCAGCTATCAGGTGAGCCCCCATGTCTATTAGCGCCTGAATTGAGACCTGAAGCATGTGTAGGACTGCATTGAGCATATAGTAGTCTCTAAGCACGCTGCCTACACTCCTCTCTGATAGCAGCTGCCTTAGCTTACGTGTGTTCTCCTCTATGACTGCATGCAGCTCTATGAGCTTACCCATGTTCCTCAGCTCTAAGCCTCTCGAAGTAGCTCTCTACAAGCCTATGCTTCCTCAGGTATATGCTGAGATCTGCCTGCAGGCTCCAAGCTCTCAGCATGAGGTCTAGGAAGAGCTCTCTGCTCTTACAGTACAGCAGGATGCCTTCAGCTAGCGCCCTATACACGAGCTCATATGGGGCTCCCGCAGGGTCCAGCACGACTACATCCACTCTGTCTTCAGTGACACCAAGCTCTCGAGCTACCTCTGCAGCTACGTCTGAGATGAGCTCAAGCAAGTCCTCTCCATCCTCTGGCACAATACCTATGTCGAAGTCGCTGAGCATACCAGCCTTCCCAGCTACCTGAGAGCCGAAGAGCACAGCTAGCTTAAGCCTTCCACCCAGCTTAGACAGGGCTCTCCTCAGCCCAGCTACCTCTACCATACCAAGCCCCTATAGGCAGCTCCCCTCTAGCTCACCCACACTTCGAGTATCCACAGAAGTAGCATATGAAGCATCCTCCCTCATATACTATCTGCCCACCACACTCTGGGCAAGCTCCCATGTGTATGCTGCCCCCTCCAGTCTCTGCCCTGCTCTCCACTAGGGCAGCCTCCCTAGTAGCCTCCTTCTCCTTCTCTTTTGCTTTAAGGTGTTTTTCTAGGGCTATCCCGACTGCATCTGGGCATGAGAGTATCTGCATCCCCTGGTATAGGCTTGGTGAGTGGCATCTTATCCCCCTGAGGTGCTTCACTATCGCCTCAGGCTTCACTCCAGCTCTCAGTGCTAGGGAGATTAGCCTGCCTACCGCCTCAGCTTGAGCCATAGCGCAGCCACCAGACTTCCCTATGTGCAGGAACACCTCACAGAGCCCTAGGGCGTCTTCGTTTATCGTCACATAGAGGTTGCCGCAGCCTGTCCTCAGCTTGTAGGTTTTGCCTGATGTCACGAGGGGCCTAGGCCTAGGTGTCAGCTCAGCTCTAGGGAAGCCCTTCTGGAGCACCTGCTCCTCCCTGCACCTGTCCCTATAGACCGTCACACCCTTCACTCCAAGCTCATATGCCAGCAT
>QMWA01000050.1 GCA_003661385.1 Thermoproteota archaeon
ATGCTAAGAAGCTCGCCAAGATAGAAGCTGCCCTCAGAATAGATGGTGCAGCCAACATAAACTTCGTGGGGGGAGACCCAACTCCAAACCTACACACGATACTCGAGTCCCTCCTCTACCTAGAGGAGAATGTACCACTCTTGTGGAACAGCAACATGTACTGCAGCATAGAGACCATGAAGCTCCTAGCTGACATCATAGACATATGGCTACCTGACTTCAAGTATGGGAATGACAGCTGTGCAGAGAGGCTGTCAAAGGTTCAAAGATACTTCGAGGTGGTGTCAAGGAACCATAAGATAGCTCACGAAAGCGGAGACATGATAATAAGGCACTTAGTCCTACCGAACCATGTAGAGTGCTGTACAAAGCCTGTGCTCAAGTGGATATCTGAAAACTGCCCTAATGCCTTAGTCAATGTGATGGCACAGTACAGGCCAGAGTACCTAGTAGCTAGGAACCCCAGAGACTACCCAGACATCTCGAGGAGGCCTACAGCAGAGGAGATGCGTGCAGCATACAGCTATGCTAAGAGCTTAGGCATATGCTATGAGCCAGTCTCCTAACCTCCCCTTTCATATCTGGCCTTCTTCTCCTCGTACTCCTCTCTACTCATCACACGCCTAGCAGGCACCCCAGCTACCACAGTATATGGCTCAACATCCCTGGTTACAACAGCTCCTGCAGCTACAACAGCCCCCTCACCTATGGTTACCCCTGATATCAGGACAGCCCTAGCACACACAACAGCCTTGCTCTCTACTATAACACCGAGCAGCCTCCTGCTAGGAGGATACCTGTCATTTGTAAAACACACCCCTGGTGCCAGAAAGACCTCGTCGCCAATCCTCGTGTAAGGAGGTATGTACACTCCAGTCTGTATGCTGACCTTACGCCCGACCTGGACTCTTCCATCTAGCACAGACCCTGTCCCAATAATCGTCCCATTACCTACTCTAGTATCCTCCCTCACTAGAACATTATGCCCAGTTTGTACGCCGTCTCCGAGCTCAGCTCTCTCGTAGATTACTGTACCCCATCTCACTATGCACCTCTTGCCCACCTTAGCTCCTTCACTGGCTTCATCGAGTGAGCTCCAGCTGTAGTCTGCTAGCTTTCTTACCTTAGAGGCTGTTGGGTATCCTATGATGGTCATGTTGTCTACCACTGCTTCAGCACCTACTCTGCTGGCTCCCAAGACCACGCTGAGACTGGATACCCGCGCTCCAGGCTCTATCTCAGCTTTTTTAGACAGGAACATAGGGGGCTGAGGTAGCATGCTAATATATGTTGAGCTAGAGGGTAAAAGGCTAGAGCTAACGTTACCTGATGGAGCTAAGCTAGCTGACCTCTATAAGGCTGCCAAAATCAACAGGGAAGTGTACCTGGCAGCGAGAAGGGGAAGGCTTCTTCCAGACGAGGCTAAGCTAGCTGATGGAGATGAGATAAAGATGATTCGGGTGGTATCTGGGGGATGAGCTTGTCAACCTGCCCATGTGGCCGTCCAGCAGTGATAACACTCAGATACAAGCACGTGAGCTTGTGCGACCTCTGCTTTAAGAAGGATGTAGAGGAGAGAGCTAAGGCTGTGATCAGGTCATCAATCCCCCCCGGAGCAAAGGCTGTAGCTGCGTTGTCAGGTGGAAAAGACAGCTCAACAGCCCTGTACCTGACGTACAAGCTGACAAGAGGCCTAAACGTAGAGATAACCCCTCTGCTAATAGACGAAGGCATATCACAGTACAGGCCCCATACAGTGAAGAGGGCTAGAGAGCTAGCTGATATGCTAGGCCTCCAGCTGGTGGAAGTCTCCTTTAAGGAGGCTTTTGGCTTCACTTTAGACGACCTTGACAAGGCTATTCCCTCTAAGGCCATCAGAAAGACATGCACATACTGTGGGGTCCTCCGAAGAAGGCTCCTTAACGTGTATGCTAGAAAGCTCGGTGCACAAGTGCTCGTGACAGGCCATAACCTAGATGATCTAGCTCAAACCTACTTGATGAACCTCATGCGTGGAGACCTCTATGCGCTAGCTAAGCTAGGCCCCTACACAAGGCCAATCCGAGAAAAGCTGGTCCCAAGAGTACGCCCCCTCTCAAGAGTCCCCGAGAGGGAGTCCGCAGCCTATGCTATGCTAGCGGAGATACCCTTCTCACTAGCAGAGTGCCCATACATATCTGGCTTCAGGCCTAAGGTCAGAGAGCTTCTAAACGAGGTAGAAGCTGAGAAGCCGGGGTTCAAGCTAGGTCTAGTAGAGCTAGTTGAGAAGAAGCTGATACCTAAGCTAAGGGAATTATACCGTGGAGAAGAGAGGCTGAGATCCTGCAGGATATGCAGCGAGCCAACTACCACGGAGATATGCAAGGTGTGTGAGATGCTGAAGGAAGCTAAGGAGCTGCTCAGCTCCAGAAAGGCCAGCGACTAGACTTCATTACCCTACCGACTATCGGGATGCTCTCCCCACACTTCAAGCAGCTATTGCTCTCATCCAACTTAACATCAGCGATGTTATACCCTACCCTCCTGACGACCACCGTCCCACAGCTCGGGCACCTAGTGCTCTCAAGGTCCGTAGACCACACGTTTCCAACGTAAACGAACTGGCACCCCTCCTTCTCAGCTATCCTCTTGGCTTCTAGCAAAGTCTCTATCGGAGTAGGCTCTCTATCCAACATCTTGTAGTTAGGGAAGAACCTGCTGAAGTGTACTGGCGTATCTGCTCCAACATCGCTGACAACCCACCTAGAGAACTCTCTCACCTCCTCTCTACTGTCATTCCAGCCTGGAATCACAAGGTAAGTTACTTCAACATGCACATTCCTTCTCTTCAGCTCCTCAACACACCTGAGTACAGGCTCAAGAGAGGCTCCTCCACAGACCTCCTTATAGAACCTATCTGTGAACGCCTTCACATCAACGTTAGCAGCATCTATAGCTTCAGCCATAGCATCCAGGCTGCGTCCTCTGATATACCCGTTTGTCACAGCAACATTCAGCACCCCCCTCTCCCTAGCGAGCTTAGCTGTATCAAGCATGTACTCCAATGTTATTATCGGCTCATTGTACGTGTACGCAATAGACTTGCACCCAGTCCCAATAGCCCCCTTAACAGCAGCTTCAGGCGGAAGGCTGTCCATAGGAACCTCCTCAGGGCTCCTCTGGCTGATATGCCAGTTCTGGCAGTGCTTACACTTGAAGTTGCAGCCAACAGTCCCAATGGAATACGCGTAGCTACCCGGCCAGAAGTGAAACAGCGGCTTCTTCTCAATAGGGTCAACATAACACGATGAGATGAGCCCGTATGTCAGAAGGTAGAGCTTCCCACCCCTATTCTCCCTAACACCACACAACCCACGCCTACCCTCTCTGATAGTACACTCCCTTGCGCAAGTAAGGCACTTTACAGCCTCTCCTCTACTCTCATAGAACAGCCCCTCCCTAGCCAAACAACCCCCCAGCATACAGGCAGCCAAGAGTAAAATAACCTTTAGGCCAACACCCAGAGAGATGATGTGACCAATATGAGGCTAGCCCTGATATACAGTGGGGAACACGACACCCTACCTAAGGCTGAAACCAGAGGAATCTTAGAGGGAGAACTCCTCCAGTACAAAGTCCTAGAAGAGTATCCACAAGCCATGGTGATAGAGGCCCCAGAGCAGGCTGTAAGCAGGCTAGCCTCCAGGTCAGCCATGCTAAAAACCATACTAAAGCACATAGCCACACTAGAAGCCAAGCAGCCCCACCAGGTGAAAGAGCTCATCTCCACACTAAACATACCCATAGGAGCCAAGACGTTCCGTGTCAGAGTGAGAAGAGGGAGAAACCCCCCTTCAGTGAGCGCAACAGAGCTGGAGAGGAGAATAGGAGAGCTAATAAAGATCCAAAACCCCAGCAGCAAAGCAGACTTAAAGAACCCACAAGTCGAAATCCAAGGCTACCTTACATCATCAAAGCTAATAGTAGGCCAGCTACTAGCCAGCATAAAGAGAGGCTCCTTCAAGGCAAGGCAGCAAGCCATGAAAGCCATATACAAGCCCGGGTCAATGAACCCCATAACAGCCAGAGTCCTCATCAACCTATCCAGAGTAAAGCCTGGAGAAACCCTGCTAGACCCCTTCTGCGGGCCAGGAGGAATCCTAGTGGAAGCAGCCCTAATAGGAGCTAAAGCAATAGGATCAGACATAGACTTCCTAGTAGTAGAGGAAGCAAGGCAAAACCTAGCACTATACGGAATAGAAGCCAAAATAGAGGTAGCAGACGCCAGAAGCCTCCCATACCAAAACACCATAGACGCCATAGCAACAGACCCACCATACGGCAGAATGGCCCAACCCAAAGCAGCCAACACACCAAGAAAGCTAGTAGAAGAGTTCATAGAGAAAGCCATAAGCTACCTAAAGCCAGGACACCACCTAGCCCTCTCATACAGCTCAAACCTATCAGAGAAAATAGAGCAAGCAGGCTTCAAGCTAATAGAAGTACACAAGCAAAGAGTACACAAGTCCCTAACAAGATACATCCACATAGCAAAAGCCTAGCAGCCAACAGAGCCAAACACCCAAACCACACAGGAACCTAAGACAAGGCCTTCAAAAGAGCTTCCACAGCATACCTCAAGAGAAGCACCCCCGCAATCGACACCCAACCTAAAATCGACGCCTTAACAACCCCATACAAGTCATCCATCCGCTTATTCAACTGCACAAACATCCCCCTCAACTCAGATATAGCCTCAGCAATCTTAAGCTGCCCCCTCTCAACCTCCCTCAACCTACCCTCAACCCCACCAACCCTCTCCTCCAACCCCCCTATCCTCTCCTCCAACTTCCCCACACTCTCTTCCAGCTTTCCAACTCTCTCCTCTAGCTTCCCCACTCTCTCCTCTAGCTTCCCCACTCTCTCCTCTAGCTTTCCAACCCTTTCCTCTAGCTTTCCAACTCTCTCTTCCAGCTTCCCTATCCTCTCTTCTAACCCTCCTATTCTCTCCTCTAGGCCTTCGATCTCGGCTTTCATCCTCCTTTCAAGCTCATTCAAGTCGCTTTTAGTAGCTACCTCATGCAGTATGGGCTTCAAGCCCTCAACTCGAAGCTCAGGTGTAAGGATCTCCGCTGCTATCTCTGAAGCTATCTCCCTCCTCAGCTTAGGCTTCTCCCTAAGCTCAGATAGAAGCTGCTCCCCAACACTCATATGCCCCAATACTCCAGCAGCTACCCACCTATAAATCTCCCTAAGCTCCACATACTGTATGTATCCTACCTGTCATATGCCACTCAGCTAGCCTATTAATGCATCAAAACGCCACCATCGCCCTCAGCTACCATAGCTTTACTGGCTGCAGTTTTCTGGCTTAAATAAGCTCAAGTACAGATTCTTCAGAAACCTTCTCTCCATGGAACCTAACCCCCTCCTTCAGCAGGATCCTCATCTTCAGCCTCCTTCCAAAAGCATACCCTCCAACACTCAAGTCAGAGGACACAACCCTATGACAAGGGTAAACTATCGGATAGGGGTTCCAAGACAAACACGATGCAACAGCTCTAGCATGAGTCCCAAGAAACCTAGCTAAGCCACCATACGTAGCCACCTTACCACGTGGAATAAGCCTAAGAGCCTCAACAACCCTACCTAAAGCGCCACCAAGCTTCCTGAACCTAAACCCACTGAAGTCGGTGGCCTTCCCCTCAAACCCCCTATAGACCTCTTCAGCAAACTCTAAGCTCCACCCACTGCAACCAGCAGCATGGGAAACCTTGCCGCGAATAAACCTGCTCAAAAAGCCAAGTACCATACCTACACTCTCCAGTGGAATGCTGTTGGCCAAAACAACATCCCCCTCACATAAAACCCCAACATAGAGCCCGCCAACATCACATAGATATACCCTCAGGCCTCACCCCCTACCCTAGAGCCCACGTCAGATAAAGCCAGTGCGCTCCAGAGGCTCTCCCACACTTCCGCAATCTGCTCGGGATAATGAGAGCTTCAGCTAGCTGTGCTCCTAAGCTTCAAGCAGCAAGCCTGAGATGACTTAAATTCAGTTGCTTCACAGGCTTACCTGAGATGAAAGCTGCTAAGGCTTTAGCACTAGCCTCCATCACTACGAGCGCTCTAGCTTACCTGGTAGCTTCTATCGCCGCTGAAAACTTGGCTTCAGCTTCTCTGATATCCTTCTCAGAGTACATGAAGCTCAGATATGCCCTACTGCCTGCTCTAGCTATACTAACCATGCTAGCTGCCTGGTTTGCAGCAGATGTTCTGAAGCCAAGCATCCCATATCAGCCTTTAGCCCCACTTCTCCTCTGCCTCTACCTACTAGCCTTAAGAGAGAAGCTCCTTAGAATCGAGAAGTGCAGTGATGCCTACATATACATCGAGGCTGGTGTAGCCTACATCTCAGGCACATCACCGCTAGAACTGAACTGGGAGCACCCTCCACTAGCAAAGTACATCATAGGCTTAGCCTCGCTTATAAGCCGCAGCTACTGGGCCTATGCCGCCCAGGGGCAGCTATAGCCCTGCTGCTCTTCCTAGTGGTCTGCAAGCTCGGCCACAGGCTAACAAGGAACCCAAGGCTGGCTGCTCTCCTGCTTGCAGCAGACCCCCTCTACCTTGTATATGCCTCTACTCCAATGCCTGATGTGTATGCTGTATCCCTAGCATGCATAGCCGTGCTGCTAGCTGCAGGAAACAAAATGAGAGACGCCTTAGCATCAGGTGTAGCCATGGGCTTAGCTTTAGCATCGAAATGGACCATAGCACCAGTAGTGGTGACCATATTGTACCTACAGAGGCACTTGAAGAAGGCTGTTGTCATGCTAGCTACTATGACCTTAGCGTACACAGCCACCTACTTACCTGCTACTACAAGCATACACCTGATAGCTGCGCATCAGCTTAAGATGATAGAGTTCATGAGCTCACAGCACCTAGGGATCAGCTGCCTCGACGGCTTCCTGGCTATACTCGGCTTCTACACAGTGAGAATCCCCCCACACGAGGAACCGCTCCACATGCTCTTTAAAGGCCACACCCTCATACAGCCCCCCACCTCAGCCCCCATAGCGCTCCACCTAATCTCATGGAACCCAGGAAACCTAGTCCTCTACCCCCTTCTGCCACTAGCTCTACTAGCCCACAGGAACAGAGAGGTTCTAGCATATCTCCTGCCGCAAGCAGCATTCCTGCTCTTCACACCCCCATACTACACGTGGTATAGGCTAGCTCTAGCTCCTCCTCTAGCCCTAGCGCTCGCAGACCTCCTAGAGAAATACCAGCAGAAGCTAGCTATGGTGTACCTAATTCAGCTTTTTCTCGCTCTAATATAGTGGTCAGCTGCTCAGCTCAACCTTCACTTAAACTCCCTCCAACAAACACCCCATATCACACCTGCACTACAGAACCCTCTCACTAGCTGTAGCAGGCTGAAGAGCATCGTTCTCAGCACGTCTCCAACTCGCTTCCTAAGCTGCTTACTCGACTCTAATAAAACTGCTCCAACTCCAACAGACTACATAATAGCTCCCAAAGCAAGCCTCTAAGGCTCAGTAAATCCTATAGGGAATACACATAGGCTGTAGCTAGCATCATGACATCAACGCAGCCAACAGGCTTACATCTCCTTTTACATGCTAAGCACTAAACCCTATCTCAGCCACCACAGCCTCCACTTCTACTGAGCAGGCATAAGCCTCTGAGACCATATAAGCTTCATCGTTAATCACAGCATAGATATAAGCGTGAAATGGCTCAGAAGCCGCTAGACGGTACACAAGCCTATTCACACCCCTATTCGCCAGAACCACACGCTGCGTCTGGCTGGAAACAGCTACTAAGCGAATATCCATAGGCCTAGCCCTACACCCCAGCAAAGTAACATTTACCACAGGGCCTCCATTCACCCCACATGATGCTAGAAGCCTAGCCCTGATAAAAAAAGCAAACGCATACAGAGACTCGGAGGGCCTAGAGAAAACCACCAGAGAACTGCACTTATCAAGCGTCTCTACTGCAAAGAACCCGAAACCACCTGGAAGCAAGCACTCCCCCTCTGACACTAAATACTTATCCCACTTAACATCTCCGTAGGTTCCTCTCAGAAGCTGCACCCCACCAACTGGAAGCAAGTCCACTTTAGATGGAACAAGCACCTCCACAAATGGAGCCTCATACTCCATTAGCAACAGGCACTTATGCCCATCTACAGTGTCTGTGATCAGCGCCAGGTCAATGGGCTCAGCTACCCCTGTGCTCAAATTGTATATGCTCAAACCATCTAGCTCCTCGAAAGCAAGGTAAATAGAGATGTTATCATGGAAGTCAGGTACAAACCTAACCAAAGCCTCATCAACCCGGATTTCAGCCACACTAGCAGCCCCCTCCCCCCTATTTACGACCGAAAAAGCGCACCTCTCCAGGTTCAAGATAAACTGTTCTGCATCATATACCCTAGCAGCATCTCTAACATTCAAGATGGTAGCAAAACCCCAGCTAAATGCAAGCAGGGAAAGCAGCGTAACGACGCCTAAAAGAAGCATCGTAGACGTAATCTCAGCCACACCCTGCTTCAACTCGCATCCCTACACCACTGACACCACAACAGTTATTAAGACTTAACTACATAATAACAACGCATGCAGAAGGGGATATCAATCATACCATACCTACTAGGAGTTATAGCCATAGGAATACTCCTAGTCTACACATCCTACAGCTTCTCCAGAGGAATGCTAAGAGGGGAGAAGCTAGAACTCAGCGAACAACAAGCAGAACTCATCGCCACCTACATGTCCCGCTACCTAGTTAAAGCTGCCATAATAGGAGAAACAATCTCCTCAGATGAAGGAAGAATAATCCTCCCAATAGAGCCTCCTCCAAGCGTGCTAGGTGAAGGCTACTGGATCGAAATCATTGTCCAAGACAGCAAACAAGCTGTGAAAGTCTACCTAGACATACACAGAGATGTCTGCTCTGAGCAGACTCTATTCAACCTGCTGGCAGAAGAAGCAGGAGAGCAGTGGAGATTCCAGCTAGGAGACCTAAAGAAGACAGCAGGCTCCAAGCTCTCCCCAATACTAATCTACGTCGAAGGAGGCTACATAGGGTTTGCTGGCTGAGACCATGGACAGAAAAGGAGTAGTACACATGGACTTCATATTTGCACTAGGCCTCTTCCTAGCAGCCCTAGTAATATACATCAACCTCTCAATCAGAACCCTAGCCCCCACCCCCACAGAAGTCGAAAAGGCAGAGCTAGAAGCCATAGCTGAAGCCATAACAGAGCTCCTATCAGAAACCCCAGGAAACCCCCCCAACTGGGAAAGCAGCGTCCCCTCCTTAGACAGCAACACCTTCCGCCTCGGCCTAGGAGCCTACGACCCAAGCGAATACGCACACTACCAGGGGAAATCACCAACCACACTTTCACTAGCCAAGCTCATCCACCTCAACCTAACAGCCTCTAACATAATACATGGCTCCCCATGGCAGTACCTCCCATACAGCGAAGCAGAGTTCTACACCCTAGTACCCGCTGAAGCCCTAGACGACCCAGATGCAGATTGGAGAAAGTACATCATAGATGGGAGGATAGTCAACGCCAAGAGCTCACTAGACCTCACAGCATACGACTTCCTCATCAAAGTCGAGCCCATAGACCCCACCACCATAACATTCAAAGGGCTACCCATAGTTTATGGCGGCCAGCTTCCCACAGACAGGCTAATAGCATGCATCCACAGGATAATGCTACTCAGAGTAGACATATACGATGGAGAAGCACAGATAGACCTTGGAATAGAGCAGCACATGGTCAACAAGCTGATTCCCGTGAAAGTCACAGTCTATGTATGGGGGAGAAGATGATAGCACCAAAATCAAAGAGGAGAAGAGGTTACCTATACACCATTGAAGCTGTTGTAGCAGCTATTCTTCTATTCGTTATCCTAGCATTCACAATAAGGCAAAAGCTCCAGTTTCCAATAATAGAAGACCGCCCAGAACCACAGCTGCTCCTAGACATACTCCTAGAGCTAGACGAGACAGGAGCACTAGACTACCAGGGGCCCATAGCAGAGTACTTTGCAGGCAAAGGAAGCCAGCTGAAAGCACAATCACAGCTCTACAAGCTCATAAGAAGCAGGCTCCCCCACACCATGGGCTTCAACATAACAATAGAAG
>QMWA01000051.1 GCA_003661385.1 Thermoproteota archaeon
AATGACTGGTGTAGCCTCTCAGCCTCCTCTAGAGCTCTGTGGAAGCAGCTGTGCTCTCCTAGGTGGCATGCGTCACCTACCTGCTCGACTTGAAGCAGGATCGCGTCTCCATCGCAGTCCACGTATATCCTTCTGACCCTCTGGATGCTTCCGCTTGTCTCACCTTTCATCCACAGCCTCCGCCTGCTCCTGCTGTAGTAGTGTGCTAGCCTCGTCTCCAGGGTCTTCTCAAGCGCCTCTCTGTTCATGTACGCTAGCATTAGGACCTTTCTGGTCTTGTACTCCTGTACTATAGCTGGTATGAGGCCTCCTCCCTTCTCGAAGTCTAGGTCCTCTATCCTAGCCTTCTTCAAGCTCTCACCACTATACCCGCCCTCCTGAGGTAGTCCTTCACCTCTCTGATGGTGTACCTCCTGTAGTGGAACATGCTTGCCGCCAGAGCCGCGTCTGCTCCTGCTTTGAATGCCTCTAGGAAGTGCTCTGGCCTGCTAGCTCCGCCGCTTGCTATGACTGGTATGCTTACTGCCTCAGCTATGGCCTTTAGAAGGGGGATGTCGTAGCCTAGGCCTGTCCCATCTCTGTCTATTGAGGTCACTAGAAGCTCTCCTGCCCCGAGCTCCTCAGCTCTCCTGCTCCACTCTACTGCATTCAAGCCTGTCTGCTTCCTCCCGCTGTATATGTATACTTCAGGCCAGAACTCTCTCCCCTGCTCGTCCTGTAGCATCGGGTTTCCCCTTGTGTAGTTCCTCTTGGCGTCTATTGCCACAACTGTGCTCTGAGACCCGAACTCCCTTGAGATCGCTGCTATCGAGGCTGGCTTCACCACCGCTAGGGTGTTGACTGAGACCTTGTCAGCTCCACTCTCCAGGAGCCTTCTAGCGTCCTCCACGCTCCCCACGCCTCCACCTACTGTGAAGGGTATGCTTATCTCCTCAGCTACCCTCCTAGCTACCTCGACCATGGTCTTCCTGCCCTCCACTGAGGCTGTTACATCGAGGAGCACCAGCTCATCTGCTCCCTGAGCCGTGTAGTATGCTGCTAGCTCAACTGGGTCACCTACCCCTCTTAGGCCTGTGAACTTCACGCCCTTGACTACACGCCCTCTGTCTACGTCTAAGCAGGGTATGATCCTCTTAGCTAGAGGCATCCAGCCACCTCCATCGCCTCTCTGAGGGTGATCAGCCCCTCGTAGATGGCTCTGCCCAGGATGACGCCGTCAGCTCCAGCCTCCCTCAAGCTAGCTATGTCCCTGAGCGAGGCCACGCCTCCTGAGGCCACCACACGCAGCCTGGAGGCCCTCTTGAGCAGAGCTATGGTATCTAGGTCTGGGCCTGATAGAGCTCCGTCTCTCTCAACTGAAGTCAGGATTGCCCACCTCACCCCTAGCTTCTCCAGCTCTAGCGCGAGGGCTATGGGGCTCTTGGCTGCGAGCTTCCTCCAGCCCTCTAAGGCGACTTTCCCGCCCCTGTAGTCTATTGCGACAGCCACCCTGTCTCCTCCAGCCTCCTCTATCAGCCTTGGTATGAGGAGTGGGCTCCTGACAGCTATGGTCCCGACAACCACCCTCTGGACTCCTTGAGCTAGCAGGGCAGCTGCCTCCTCTACGCTCCTGACTCCCCCACCTACCTGTAGTGGTATGCCTGCTTGAGCTAGCTCTGCTATGACCTCTCTGTTGCTGCCTAACCCCATGGCAGCATCTAGGTCTACTGCGTGTATCAGCTTGGCTCCATGCTCTAGGAGCTCCTGCGCGGTTGCTAGAGGGCTGCTGCTATAGACCTTCACAGTGCTTGGGTCACCATGCTTCAGCCGGACTACCTTGCCACGCATGAGGTCTATGCTAGGTATCACGAGCAAGAGCTCACCTCCTAGCTTCTCCCAGGAAGTTGGACAGGATCCTGAGGCCTACTTGACCTGACCTCTCAGGGTGGAACTGCACTCCGTAGGCTGGTGGCTTCCCAGCTATGCTGGGGAAGGTCACGCCATAGGTCGTCTCAGCTATGGCTATCTGCTCCTCTAGCACTGGGTAGTAGGAGTGGAGGAAGTACACGAAGCACCCTTCCTCCACGCCCTCGGTCAGGGGGGTCTGCTTGACCCTCTCTAGGGTGTTCCACCCTATGTGCGGGGCCTTTACGTGCTTAGGCAGCCTCACAACCCTGCCCTTGAAGAGCTCTAGCCCTCTGCCAGGGCCCTCTTCACTCTCTCTGAAGAAGAGCTGGTACCCTAGGCATATGCCTAGGGTCGGGGCCCCGCTTTCTACTGCCTCTAGCAGGTGGGGCCTCAGCGGCTCCAGCCTCCTCAACGCGCTGCTGAAGCTCCCTACTCCAGGTAGGACTATGGCGTCTGCCTCCCTGAGGGCTCTTAGGCTGAGGGTGACCTCTGGCTCCCCGCCTAGCCTCCTGAGCGCTGTAGCTAAGCTGTGTATGTTCCCTACTCCGGTTGCTGCTATGAAGATCTTCACTAGCACACCCCCTTTGTGGAGGCTGTGTACTCTGTGAGAGCCCAGGCCTCTCTGAGAGCTAGCGCTAAGGCCTTGAAAGCCGCCTCCACCTTGTGGTGGCTGCTGTAGCCGTATACTACGCTGACGTGTATGGTTGCCGGGATGTTGAAGGCTAGGCTGCTGATGAAGTGTGAGAGGAGAGCTCCCTCAACCCCCTCTACGCTCTCTGCCTTCAAGTCCACTACTGCATAGGGCCTTGTGGCTAGGTCCACGGCAGCCTCTGCTAGAGCCTCGTCCATAGGCGCCCTCGCGTAGCCGAACCTCCTCAGCTTGCTTCTGTCACCTAGAGCTTCACCTATAGCCTTCCCTAGCGCTATTGAGGTGTCCTCTACGATGTGGTGTACTAGGTCCCCTCTGGCCTCTACTGAGAGGTCTAGGTGGCTGTGTACACAGAGGGTTGAGAGCATGTGGTCTAGTAGGGGGACTGTAGTCGACACTCTACACCTGCCTCTTCCATCTATGCAGACCTCCACCTCCACTCTGGTCTCCTTGGTCTCCCGCTTGAAGCGAGCAGCTCTCAAGCTATCACCTTAGGAAGCTCGTTGACTGTAGGCACCACCACAGCAGCTCCTAGCTCGAGCAGCTTGGAGGCGAGCTCGCCTGGAGCTGGGTGGGTGCTGTAGACTCCTATGAAGTAGGCTCCAGCTCTGAGGGCCATCTCAGCGTCCTCGGGGGAGTCTCCTACGTATGCTGCTGCAGTGAAGGGCTCCAGAGCCCTTAAGCTGGCCTCCAGGAGCCTCGGGTCTGGCTTCGAGGCCCTGACGCCCATTCTAGCTAGGTCCTCTGTGAAGACTGTGGCTCTGGGGTTGAAGTATGACATGAGGTGGCCTAGAACCTCCTCTGCAGACGCTCTAGACCTGCCTGAGACTATCCCAAGCCTCCCTCCAGTCGCCTTGCTAAGCCACCTCAGGGTTCTCTCCTCTACTATGAGCTTCTCCCTCTCTATGAGGCCAGGTCTGCCTCCGACTACGACCCTGCCTGCTAGCTTGAGGTACCTGGTGGACCCGTAGTAGACCTCGTCGAAGACTGATGCAAGCAGGCTGTCTGCTGACCTCTCAGGGTACCCTAGGTACTCCCTGACCTTGGCTAGGAGCTTTAGGCGCCTTGAGCTGCAGCTGGAGAGGAGCCTTCTGGTGAACTGAGCTACGCCTCCAGCTGCTAGCTCTAGGCCAGACTGCAGGGACCTCAGCATTGCAGTGCTGTCAGCTCTGGCTGGCGGTTTGCTTGGGAGGCTGAAGCTCCCTGGTTTAGCTTCCTCTGCGACCTCAGCTAGAGCCTCCTCGCTTAAGCCTGCTAGAGCTGACATGACCACCACGTAGGCGGTGTCCCAGTCTAGGTTGTAGAAGCCTGTCATCCTAAGCCTGTACACTGCCTTGAGTACCTCCTGCTCAGGTAGGGATGCTCCAGTGAGGCTTAGGAGGATCAGGTTAGCTGCCTCCACTACCGCTCTGTCATAGGACTCTCTTGTGTCCACTAGAGTCCCATCTACGTCGAACACGACTGCGTCCACCTTGAGCTCTGAGAAGCCCCTGCATGCTCTGCTGGGCAGGCCAGCTGAGGTCACTTGACCACCTCGCCTAGAGCTTTAGCAGCCCCCTCTAGGGTCTCCACTGGCGCTAGCGTGACCCTGACTAGGCTCCTGGAGCCTAGGAGCCCTGGGAACACCCTGACCAGGTACCCTCTCCTCAAGAGGCCCTCGTAGGCTGCTTGAGGGTCTATGTCCGCTCTTATGGAGACGAAGTTTGCTTGAGATGGTATTGCTCTGAGCCCCTGGCCTCTGAGCTTCCTGTAAAACCAGCTCCTGACCCTCTTGACCTCGCTCCACACCTGCTTGAAGTAGCTTAGCATGTCGAGGAGAGCTGAGGCGTACCTTAAGCTGAACCCCGAAGCTGGGTACGGCTGCTGAGCCCTCCTGACCTCCTTTGCAGCAGCTGGGTGAGCTACTAGGTAGCCTACCCTGGCTCCAGCTGCTGCAAAGGCCTTTGAGAAGGACCTTATGACCAGTGTGTTCTCCAGCTCCAGTGGCAGGGTGTGTAGCTGCCTGTCTGCGAACTCAGCGTAGGTCTCGTCGACCACCACGAGGCCTCTGCAGGCTTCAGCAGCAGCCTTCACAGCCTCCTCTGGCATGGCTGTGCCAGTCGGGTTGTTTGGCGTGTTCAGTATGACTAGGCTTGAGCTTTCAGCTAGCTCCACCAGCTCCTCTAAGTCTAGCTCGAGGCTCCTGGTCAGCTCAGTGTACCTGTAGGAGATCTTGTATGCCATGCACCTGTCCATGTAGTAGGTGTAGGTTGGGTGGACTGTAGCCACGCCTCCTCTGCCGAAGGCTGCTATAAGCAGGTCTATCAGCTGGTCAGCGCCACACCCTATGGCTATGCACTCTTCACCTACCCCCAGGTAGCTTGACAGCTTCTCCACGAGCTCTCCCTCTAGGTCTGGGTATAGCCTGTGATCCACCTCCTCAGCAGCCTTCCTAGCGACTCTAGCAGCCAGCTCCCTTGGGACAAACAGGTTCTCATTTGAGTTCAGCTTAGCTATCCTGCTCTCGTCTAGCCCTAGCCTGGCTGCAGCCTCTCTCGGTGACTCAGCTCTAGCATACCACTGCAAGCTCCCACCTGCTACGCTGTTATCTCGTCTAGTGGAAGCACCTGCCTAGGCTTGTAGACGACTAGCCCCTGAGCGTACCTCCTGAGGGGTGGGAGTATCTTGAGGAACTCGTCTTCGTCTATCACGGTGTTTATGGCGTACCAGCCCTCTTTCGCTAGAGGGCTTATGGTAGGGCTTTTGAGAGCTGGCAGCATGGCTATAAGCTTCTCCAGGTTCTCCTCCTTGACGTTCACGAATATGTGTAGCTTCCTCCTGGCCTCAGTGACCCCCTTTAGCAGGCTGAGGACATCCAGTATCTTCTCCCTCTTCTCTCCTTGGAGTGAGCTCCTGTTCGCTATGAGGACTGCTGAGGAGGACATCAGGACCTCTATGGGCTTGAGGTTGTTCCTCTCTAGGGTTATCCCAGTGCTCATGGCGTCTACTATGGCGTCAGCGTTCTCAGGAGGCTTAGCCTCGGTGGCACCGAAGCTCAAGTAGATCCTGACCTTGCTGTTCCCACCTCTCTTCATCCAGGGAGTTATGACCTGAGGCTCTGCCTCCGAGAAAATCCTCCTGTATGCTTGCTGAGAAGCTATCCACCTGCTAGCTATGTTCAGGTACTCGGTGTAAACTATCAGAGCTCCCTTCTCTCTAAGCACCTTCTCAAGCAAGCTCTCAAAGCCCTCTACATCCTTCCACTCCCTGCTGACAGCGAGCACGACCTTAACCCTCCCATAGCCTAGGTCTAGGAGGACTTCTACGTCGGCTTCTGTCTCAACAACCCAGTCTAGCCCTGTGATCCCGATGTCGAAGAAGCCATCCTGGACCAGCAGAGGGATCTCCTGCGGCCTCAGAACCTTAACTGATATGCCAGGGTCGTTGATCGAAGGCCTGTACGACCTCTCGTAGCCCCTAAGCTTGTACCCAGCTTCCTCAAGGAACCTCAGAGTCTCAGCCTCAAGTGAGCCCTTTGAGATAGCGAACCTGACCTTCACACTACTCACCTCCAGCTCTCATAGGCGATAGCCTCAAGCTGCAGGCTGGAGCCTCAGGGCTGCACCTCGAGGCGCTGTGTGAGCGCACACAGCTCTTGGAGGCAGCTTCAAGCTGATGCTGTTGGTTGCTGCTGGCTTCTTGGCGGCTGACAAGCTAGAAGGCAGGGCAGCTAGGCTGAGGCGCCTACTCACAGTGAACACGCATACCTCTGCACCCCAGAACTCTAAGCCCCCTCGTCGGCCTCTACTTAAAGTTTGCCCAGCACCTGGCGCCTCTAGCAGCTTGTGCATTGAGGGTAGGTGAGAGTGTGACATTAATATGTGCTTGAGGAGAGCAGGCTGTGAGTGGGATTGTGGAGGTGTGGAGAGCCAGCCAGCTGAGCAGAGAAGCAAGGCGTAGGCTGTTTGAGAGGCGTCTCCAGGCTGAGGCTCTTCTTAGCAGGGTCAGGGAGGTCATAGAGGACGTGAAGGCGAGGGGCGACGAGGCTATCAGAGACTTTTACGAGTCGTTTTACAGGATACCTAGGGACACGCCAATTGTCATAGGTGAAGAGGAGTTTGAGGAGGCTCTCAGCAAGGTGAGCTCCAGGCTTACTGAGGCTCTTGAGGAGGCTGCTAGCAGGATCAAGGAGGTGGCCTCCAGGCAGCTCCCCCCTAGCCTAGTGCTCTACGATGTCAGCGGTGCTCTAGTTGGTGTGGCTTGGAGGCCAGTTGAGAGCGTAGGTGTGTATGTCCCAGGTGGTGGGGCAGCTTACCCCTCAACAGCCTTGATGACCGTGATCCCAGCTCTAGCTGCTGGCGTCCAGGAGGTTGCTGTAGCTACTCCACCTGGAGAGGAGGGTGAAGCTAACCCAGCTGTCCTGGCTGCGCTGAGCATTGCAGGGGTGAGGAGAGCTTATAGGGTCGGTGGAGCCCATGCTGCAGCTGCCATGGCCTATGGTACAGAGACTGTTCCACGCGTATGCAAGATCATTGGGCCAGGTGGCTCGTGGTTCACTGCTGCCAAGCTAGCTCTCACGGGGGTGGTGGACATGGAGTTCCCAGCAGGGCCGACTGAGCTCGTAGTCCTGGCTGACAGCTCTGCTGACCCAAGGCTGGTGGCACACGACATGGCAGCTCAAGCTGAGCACGGGTCAGACTCGTTCATAGCTCTCGTGACGACCTCAGAGAGGGTGGCGAAGGAAGCTCTCAGCTGGCTTTCTAAGCTCGTGGAAGAGCTGCCTAGAGGCGGCGTAGTGCAGGAGGCCCTAGACAAGAGCGGGGCAGTTATCTTGGCTGACAGCATAGATGAGGCTATAGAGCTGGTCAATGAGATAGCACCAGAGCACCTTGAGCTTCTGGTAGAAGACCCCTGGAGCGTGGTCTCTAAGGTTAGGAACGCTGGCTCGGTCTCAGTAGGGCATGCTACGCCACCAGCGCTGGTAGACTACATGCTAGGCTCAAACCACGTCCTACCAACCTACAGCTGGGCTAAAGCTAGAGGAGGGCTCACAGTACTAGACTACATGAAGCCTATCTACGTAAACGCTGCAGGAAAGCTCCCCAGCCACCTATACGAGAAGGCCGCCTTGATAGCGAGGGAGGAAGGGCTTGAGGCACATGCCCAGAGCATAGAGGCACGTATCAGAGAGCTGTAAGCTAGCTGCCCTATCATGTGCATCCGCTTTCAGGGCAGCAGGTGCTAGAGGCCTTGAGCCTGTGAAGCCCTGCTGTCGCTGAGGCTCCTGGCTGCAGCAGAGCAGCTGTAGCAGCTAGCTGGAGATGTGTCAGCTGCCTTCTAGCCCACCTAGAACGGAGATGTGCTGTCTTCAGCTGTCCTCCGCACCTCTGATGCATGTGACCTCTAGAGACAGGTCTACTGGCTTAGCTGAGTGGGTTAAGGTACCCCATGCTCACGACACCTGGGTTCAGCTTCACGTAGTCTAGTAGGTTCTCTGGTGTTATGCCTCCTGAAACCTCAATCTTAGCTCTCCCCCTTACTGAGGCACCTCGCAGGGAGGCTTATAAGTTCGTACCGATTTTAACGCCTTCAAGCGTGGAGGCTAGGGTATGGTTACCTCGAAGGGCCAGGGCGTCTTTAGGTACTCCTCGACAATTCTGCATGGTATTGAGAGAACGAAGGCCCAGCCACCTAGGCTTCGACTCCACATCCCCTTCCTCGTGACCCTTATCTGGTTGGCCCCTCTTTCGAGGTGGCCTAGGAGCTGGCCTATCCTTAGGGCCATGCTATAGCCGCTTCTTTTCATAAGTGCGTCAAAGGGCTCGCCGAACTCCTTTTCGAAATCGCTTATCTTTAGCTTCAAGGCGCTTAGCCTCTCTGACACCCACCTCACGGCCCTCTCCTCCTTACTCACAATTCTTCCCCCGGCCACTGGGAGCCTGCCCCTCCCCACTGCCCTAACGTACTCCCTGCTCGAGCATGTGTTTATGTATTCGTAGCCCCCAGTGAAGCTCATTGCACCGCACCCAAAGCCTATCAGGGGACCAACCATCTCGAGCTCAACTGTGCTATACTCCCCTTTCCCCCGCCCAAACGAGTAGTATCGGAGCGGATGGTATCCCTCCTCGCCTAAAACATCAATGCAGGCATAGTACATTCGCTTGAACTCCTTCATGCCCGGCTGCTTGGGGACCCTTCCGCTTCTCATGAGCTCATGCATGCGGGTATATGGGGGGACTAGAAGCGGGTAGCACGTGATTTGGTCCACGCCCTGCTCGGCAGCCAGCCTTAGGTCGTGAGCCCACTCTTCAGCCGTCTGGTTTGGTATCATGTACATCATGTCGATGTTTATGAGGGCGAAGCCGGCGTCCTTGCAGTTTTCTATGGCCTCTAGGGAGTCTTCGATGCTATGCCTTCTCCCAAGCATCCTTAGGTTTGGTTTGAAGAAGGATTGGACTCCTATGCTTACCTCCCTTACCCCAGCCTCTATCAGCAATGCGACCTTATCTTCGGTTAAGTCTTCGGGGTTTGCCTCTATTCCGAAGCTACATCCCTTCGAGACATTGAAGTTTTCGCCTATCGTTTCGATGACCTCAGCCCACTCCCTTCCTATCAGGCTAGGAGTCCCACCTCCTGCATGTACATCGACCACCTTTAGGTCTAAGTCGCTGAGAAGCTCACCTACCATCCTTATCTCGGCTTTTAAGGCTGAGACATAGGCTTCGATCTTCCCCTTGCCCGCAATCTCCCTTACATACGGGCATGCGGGGCATAAGCCCCGACAAAAGGGGAAATGTATGTAGATTCCAATCTCCTTGCCGATAAATGTGTCATGTATGTGGCTTCTTAGGGCCTCCTCTCCCTCCCTACGGAAGGTTGCAGTAAAGACCTTCTTTATCCGCCCACCGATCCTGCCTAAGCCTTGGAGGTCAAGGATCATGCGTGATCCTCCGATGGTAAGGTGGGTGCCCACGAAATAAAAGTGTTATCATTGCATCACATGGTAACACTATTCCGCCCCGCCAGAGCTTGGAGCTCGATCTCCGCGCGCCATATTTTTAAATAATTTTAGATGACCCTAAAATTAGGGTTTAGCTTGCCTAAAAGTGGACGGGAGGTTCCACTAAGCAGCCTCGAGCCTGGGCAGAAGGGCATAGTCGTCCGTGTGGCTGGGCCACCCGATCTTAGAAGGCGGTTGATGGATATGGGGCTCGTTGGGGGCACGGAGGTTGTCGTAGTGCGTAAGGCTCCTCTAGCTGATCCCATCGAATACGAGGTTCGAGGCTACAACCTGAGCCTGCGTAGGAGGGAGGCAGATCTAGTCTATGTCACACCTGTTTATGGAGGGCGGTGAGGTTTGCTAATCCCTATGGCGATGCTTCCTGAGGGTAAGGAAGCCGTGATAGTTGATG
>QMWA01000052.1 GCA_003661385.1 Thermoproteota archaeon
GAGGTACAGTGAGCAATGATGCAGTGGAGCTTATGAGAGTAGTAGTCGTACTTCCAGGTGGAATGCCCACAAGCCGGGCACTTACCCAAGGTGTCCACTGCCAAGTGCCCGCCCTCCCATGGATAACCCTGCTTAAAAGCGTTTCCAAGCAGGGTACTGCCAGATGGTGCAGACAGCTGTAATCACATGGGCTTAATAAGCAGCTTACATGCACTGCACTGTGATGCCTGGGGTTAGGGGCAGCAGCCCTTATAGCAGCGCTTATAGCTCTAGCTGCTTCTGCAGGAGCTTCCCGAGCATGCAGCCTCCAACTCTCAGTCTAGAATCTTTTTAAGGGGGAGCTGCCCAGCGCCTTGGGCTCTTAGGTGAGAGCCTTGTCCTACCTCAGTGTAGGCCCCATAGGCCCTGTAGCTCACAGTGTGGCCAAGGTGCTCAGCAAAGAGGGCTTTTCTCCGGCTGCTAGCAGAGGGTTCAGTGTAGCAGGCCCAGTTGCAGTCGGCAGCATGCTCAGGATAGGCTTCGACAGGCTCCATAGGCTCCTAGGTAAGGTCGTAGTCGAGGAGAGGGCTCTGCTGGGTGTAGCTGGCAGAGTAAACTTGAAGCCCTTTGAGGTCTTAATGAAGCATGGTGTGCTCGAGGTTGAGAAGCTTTCAGAAAGCCGTGATCCAGTGTACCATAAGCTGCTAGTAGACCACGGCCTGCTAGAGCACGAGTCAAGGAACATAATGCTTGGCTTAAAGCACTATACGCTGGCAGCCTTCGGAGACCCCCTTGCTGAGCTGATTGCATCTAAGGTGATCGAGAGGGGGCTCAAGCTAGCTACACCAGACGGGGTTCTGTATCTAGCTAGCCTCACAGGGCTGGTTGCACGTGAAGAGTACGCGGCGCTGGAGAAAGATCTTCGAAGCGGAGGTGTGTGGAGCTTGCCAGTAGAGTGGTTTGACAGAGCTAGGGAGACCATCCCAGCTAGAGTAAGCCTGGGGATCTGGCATGAGCACAGCTGAGGAGCTGGCTAGAGAAGCTGAGAGGCTTAGGAGGAAGAGGAGGAGGCAGAGGCTAGCTGCAGCAATGCTCCTTTCCATAGGCTTGATCTTCATCCAGCTAGCTCTAGTGATACCTCCATTCACAGCTTCCTTCATAGCATTTATATTGCTGGGCGCCTTCTCATTTGGGTTCGGGATGTACTTCCTAACTGGGTGAGAAAGCCGTTTGAAGATAACAGCCATAGTCCCAGCATACAACGAGGAGAAGAGCATAGTGGAGTGTGTAGCCAGCTTAGTCAAGCAGACTAGGCTGCCAGATGAGATAGTTCTCGTGAACGACGGTTCATCAGATCGCACAGGGCTCCTGGCAAGCATGCTTGCACACATCGTTGACAGGCTGGTAGTGGTTTCCCTCGCTGAGAACAGCGGGAACAAGGCTCTAGCCCTCAAGGCTGGCTCCAGGTACATCAGCGGAGACATAGTAGTCTGCCTTGATGCAGACAGCGAGCTCGACTCACGCTACATAGAGCTGGTCGAGAGGAGGATGGAGGACCCCTCTGTTGGAGCAGTATGTGGCAGGGTGATCTCAAAGAGCTTCAATATCATCACGATGGTCAGGCAGCTCGAGTACCTGCTAGCAGACCTGGTGTTCAAGCCAGGGCAAGACGTGATGGGCACCATATTCGTAGCCCCTGGAGTTGGGGGGGCATTCAGAGCATACTTGTTCAAGAAGGAGCTTTCAGCTGACACTGTAGCAGAGGACATGGACCTTACACTGTCAGTCCACGAGGCTGGCTTCAAGGTGGTCTATGAGGGCAAGGCTATAGCATACACACAAGACCCACCGAACCTCAGGAGCTACATAAGGCAGCTTAGGAGATGGCACTCAGGCTTCTTTCAGTGCTTCAGAAAGCACCTCAGGAGGGTGGGCATCAGGCTGAAGATGTACTTCCTTGGTGTGGTAGCAGAAGGCGTGGTGTGGGTGCTGACTACAGCTCTGGCGTTAGCTGGGGGCATGCTGGCCCCACTCGCCCTCTGGGCTGCGATGGAGGTGGCCTTAGGTCTCCTGCTGGCGTGGAGAGGCAGAGGCTATGGCCTAAAGCTGTACCTTGCAGCTCTAGTGATGCCTGTGTTCAGGGTCCTGAGCCAGGTAGTCTGGTGGCAGAGCCTAGTAAGCGAGCTCCTGCTGAAGAGGAAGCTCACAGCCTGGCTCAGAGCTGATAGGTATGCCTAGCAGAGCCCTGCTCCCAGTTATGATAGCAGCAGTCCTTAGCTGCAGCTCACTCTCAGCTTGCTCAGGTGAGCCAGGCAAGGTGGTGTGCATATTCTTCGATGACGCCTGGAGGAGCCAGCTTGAGAACGCTGTCCCAGTCCTCCTGGAACACGGGTTTAAGGCCTCGTTCGCGGTTCCAACAGCCTTCATAGGCCTAGACCAAGGCACACCATACGCCAGAATGACCTTAGACGACCTACGTAAGCTCCAGGAGCTAGGCATGGACATAGCCTCCCACTCACACACTCACCCGAACCTCACAGCCCTGAGCAGAGAAGAGCTCTACTATGAGCTGCTTGAGAGCAAGAGGATCCTAGAGAGCCTAGGAGTAGAGGTCAAGACGTTCGTCTACCCATATGGAGCCTGGAACACGACAGTAGCCCAGGCTGTGGCTGAGGCAGGCTACCTCTGCGCCAGGACAGTAGAGCCAGCTTGCATGAACCTAACCCTGCTGCCAGACTTCAGGTACCAAGTGCCCTCATGGTCCATAACATCAGAGAGCCCAGAGGTGATATCAGCTATAATAGCAGACAGCCCACCAGGCTCTCTGATAGTGCTAACCTACCACCACGTATCAGGTGACACACCCAAAGAGGCGTCTACAAGCCCAGCTCTCTTCAGGCAGCACATGCAGGCAGTAGCTGAAAGCGGAGCTAAGGTGTCTCTCCTACCAGACCTCGTTGAAGGCGGCAGCTCCAGCAGCTGGCCAGACATAAGCCTCCTTCTCATTCTCGTGATAGGAGCGCTAGTTGGAGCCTCAGTCTCACTGCTTGCCATAGTGAAGAGCCTAAGGAATGCTGGGTGAGAGCTTGAAGATCGAGTACAACGACTCAGAAGACAAGCTCACAATAAGGCTATCAAGCGAGAAGGCAGATAGAGTAGTGCAGGTCAACAGGGTCTCCATAGGGTACAGCAGAGAGAGGCCTGTCTTCATCCAGATAAGCGGAGGCCTAGACTTCGCTAAGGCAGCTACGAGAGCATGCCTCAAGATAAGAGAGGAGGACCCAAGAAGCTTCACGGTCAAAATGCAGAGCTTCTCCAAGCTCCTCAGGACAGCAGCTGAAAGGGAGCTCTCAGCTATAGCAGCAGGCCTAACGCCACATGGGAAGTTCCTGCTTGCAGTCCTGAGGGGAAAGCCTGTAGGAGGCCTATACCTGACAAGCAAAGGAAGGCTAGAAGGAGACCACGCAGTCTTCAAGATACTAAGAGACATAAGGAGGGAGAGGGGGGCGGTCAGAGTGGTGCTATGCAGTTCAGCCATGATACAGGAGCTAGCCAAGCTGTATGGAGCCATGTTCACAGGCATGCTAGCTGGCGGAAAGCCCTCAAGTGAGATGCTGAAGGCAGTCAAAGACCTGACAAACCTAGTGGTTTCAGCTGAAGGTAGCTAAGATAACAGTGCCGCGCTCACCAAAGGGAGGAGTAGGGAAAACCCTCATACCCTTGAACACCACAGCTATGCTAGCATTCCTTGGTTATAGCGCAGCGCTCGTGCGCGCAGACAGGGCTAGCAATAAACCACACACCCAGCCTACGCAGAGAACTCCAAGAAATCCCTTATGGAAGCCCTACTAAAGGCAGTAGAATTTAAGGTCACAGCCCCCATACAGCAGAGAAGCCTCAGCAGCCACGCAGAAAGGGGAAGTATACGTAGCACAGGCAAGAGGCTCACAGTTCTCAAGAGCAATAGCAGAGCTCGCAGCCAAATAGCAACAGCAGACTCCACCAACCCAGTCAAGAAGCAAGGCTTCATGCTACCATCTAATAACCTCATCCTTCCCTAGTGTTCCGCACAGCAGTTAAATGAGTTTGACTCTGAGATTAGACACCTTAGCTATGTCTAAAGTCTTCATCGCTCGTTATAAGCTTCTCCATCCTATTCACGTAGATAGAGCTATAAGCACATCTGGAACAGGCTTCTAGACTCCAATCTTACGCAATGCTATCTGAATTCTGAGAGCCAGGTTCAAATCTCGCCTCTTAAGGTAGTATATATTCTGCCATAAAACCTGGGAGTACCTTAAGATAAGAGGGTACTCTAAGACCATAATGGTAGTAACACCATATGCAGATGAAAGAGCATTAGAAGATGCAAGGAAGCTTAAAGTGGAAGTATATACAAGAGCTTAAGGGTAGGGTTGATAGCTCAAAATAAAATCTTAATGTTACTCGCTCTCTAGCAGCTTTCTCAGCTTGCCTATCAGCTCTTTAACATCCCTTATGTAGCCTTTGACCAGCTCTGGGGGTAGCCATGCTTCATAGAAGTTCCTGTGTAGTTCGCCTGCAGCTGACCACGTCCTCCTCAGCTCAATGTCTCCTGTTCTCTCAACTATGCTGCTCAAGTACTCGTGTAGCTCTCTATGGCTTCTAATCTCCCTCCCCTCCTTAGCAGCTACTGCCTTAACCATCTGGGAGGCAGCTCCCCAAGCCTTCTCTGATGCCTGTACGTAATCACATCTCTTCAAAAACTCCTCCGCATCCCTCATAAACTTCTCAGATAAAGTAGAGTGAACCTCAGCTCTAGACTGAGGGTCAATAGGCTCATTAAGGAACTTTGACAAAGCCTCTACCACCAACTCCTCACATGTAACCCCCAGTCTCCTACTCTCCTCCCTCAACCTCCTCTCAATGCTCTTAGGGAGAATCAGTGAAACCACCACAACACTCAACCACCTTACAGCTATAAACCTAGCGAACACCACAGTTCAGAGGTGATGTAACTGTGGTGTTAAGAGTAGGTTAATCGCTCTTAAAGCTCCTCCATGCTGTTTGCTACACTATGTTATCTTCAGCTGCTGTCTTGGGGCTTACTTGAGGAAATCTTTAAGTGTTCTTCGTGGTTACTTAGTGGGGTTAGGTATATGCATGTGAGGGCTAGGATTAGGATTTGTGGTCGGGAGAAGGTTTTTAGTGGTGTTGTACTAGTTGATACTGGGGCTAAGATGAGCTTGGTAGATGAGTCTACTGCTGAGCACATAGGCGTTGAGTATACTTGGTAGGAGGCTGGGCTTCATATCTGTATCAGGGCATATTGTGGAGGCTTCTGAGGCTGTGATTCCTGAGCTGGTGTTGGAAGGTGAGATGCTAAAGTATGAGGCTGTAGCAGTTGTTAACATGCCAGAGAATGTCAAAGAGGTGCTGAGGGAAGCTGGATTTGACGAGGACTTAATCATAGGTATCCTCGCTTTAGGGAGAGCGAACATGATACTTGATACTATAACTGGAGCATTAAAGAGAGTAAGAGGCTTCCTCTTCCATTCTGACATCTTAAGAGCGTAATCTAGAGGATTACAGCAGCTATAAGCCTGAGACAGCCTAAATACACAGCAGGTCTTAACTTAAGAGCTCCACAGGGCGTGGAGAAGCTGGGGAGGTGAGCGGGCTTGAAGGCTTATCTCAGAGCTCTAAGGGGGATTCAGGGCTTGAATACATTTAGCTGGCATCTGGTGTAGGGTTAGTGTAGGCTTAATAGCAGTGTGGTTTGTATTACTTCTGGCTTGCTGCTTCTGGGTCTTGTGGCTGTTGGTCTAGCTTGCTATCTTCTTAACTAGGTTTGCTAGGTTTTTGGCTTCTGGGAGTGTGGCTTCAGCCTTCTTGATGGCTTCTTCAGCCTTCTTCCTGTGTCCTATGGCGTAGTTTAGTGCTGCTATCCTGAGGTATAGCTCTCCCTTCTCCCTCCCTTTGAGCTTTAGTGTGAGTTTTTCGGCTTCTTTAGCCCATTTCTCTGCTTCCTCTAAGTCTCCTCTTGTTTCAGCTAGGATTTTCATTGCTTCTGCTGCTAGGGCTGCTTTGCTCGGCTTTCTTTCTCTGCTGGCCAGCATCTTTCTGCATGTGTTTTCTATGGCTTCTTCTAGGCATCTGCCTTTATCTGGTAGCTTCCTCCTCAGCTTTAGGGCTTTTATCAGGTCTATTAGGGCTCTGGTTGGCTGCTTGATTTCTGTGCTGATTAGCGCCATGTTGGCGTATGCCTCTGGCTGGTTTGATAGCTCTGCTGCCTTCTTGTAGTCTGTGTATGCTCCCTCTAGGTCTCCTAGCTTTGCTCTCGCTAGGCCTCTTGTCATGTATGCTCTGTGGCAGCTTGGGTCTAGTGCTATTGCTGCTGTGAGGACTCTCTCTGCCTCGCTTGGGTTGCCTAGCTTTAGGGCTATTGTAGCTAGGTCGCAGTAGCCTTCTGCTGTAGGCTCCTCTCTTAGGGCCTCTTCTAGGTCTGCTTTGGCTTCAGTTAGCTTTCCGAGCTTTGCTCTGGCTACCCCACGCATCCACTTAGCTGGGCTGCTTAGCGATATGGATAGGGATGCTGTGTACTCTTCTATGGCTTTCTCAGCTTCCCCCTTGAGCTGCATTATGTTCCCGATGTAGTATGGTATGTCTGGCCTCCGTGGATTATGCTCTCTTGCTTTCTCAAGCAGCTCTAGGGCCTCTTCAAGCTCTCTTCTCCTTGCTAGGAGGGCTGCTAGCAGCACCTTGGCCTCTGATTCAGCTGGCTGCTGGGCTAGCTCAGCTAGCAGCTGCTCTGCTATACTCTGTCTTCCGGCTTTGGCTTCTAGTATGGCTAGGGTCAGCTTTGCCTGGTAGCTTAGTAGTGTATTTAGCAGCTTGGCTAGCAGCTTTCTGGCTTCAGGCAGCATCTCCAGCTCAAGCATCCTGTATGCTAGCTGCTGCATCTCAGAGTACATCCTCTCCTGGCTTAGGGCTTCAGCTAGCTGCCTTAGGAGGCGAGGTGGCTGCTTCAGGGTTACTTGGTGGAGCATGTGCTCTGGGTAGTAGACTGCTCCCCTCTCCTCTACTGCCTGTGGGGGCGGTGTCCATGTTGTGTTGAGGATGTCTGATGCCAGCTCAGCTAGCTTCCTGGATGGTGGGGTCAGCCCTGCCTCATGTAGCAGCTTTAGGACCTTAAGCTGTGGCGTAGCCTTCACCTGATAGCTCCTGGCTTCAGCTGGCGCATAGAGCCTCCTGAATGACATCCTTACAGCTAGTGGGGCTTTCTTCAGCCAGCTGCTTGAGCAGGCTGCTATGGCTACGTTGACGTGTAGCAGGTAGTCGCTTAAGCTCACCCACCTCCTCACCAGCTTCTCTAATCTTGGTATGAGTGCCAGCTTGCATCTGGGTGGCTCTGACTCTAGGCTTATGACCTCGGCTTTAAGCTCAGCTGCAAGGGTGCATGCTGTAGCAGCTCTGCTATCCCATGACCTGCTGACGTAGAGAATCCACCTTCCTTGCCTGGCTAGCTTAGCTCCCTCATCTACGAGGTGGCTGCTTGCCTCCAGGACTATGGTTGGGTCTACTAGCTTAGCTATCTCTCCAGCTGCTTCAGCCATCTCTGGTAGGCTGGAGCCCATGCTTATAAACCTGAAGCTGGGTAGCTTGCTATGCTTGCTGTGAGCTCCCTCAGGAGGAAGCTCACACCAGTCTGTGAGGTAGGTGAGGCTAGCAGGGAGTCTGCAGCTGTCTCCGTGGTCTGGAGGCTCAGTGACCTCAGCGTCCTGCTCGTAAAGAGGGCTGAGGCCGACGAAGACCCGTGGGCTGGGCAGATAGCTCTGCCAGGCGGCCTATGGGAGCCATGTGACGCTAGCTTAGCTGACACAGCTGCCAGAGAAGCACTGGAGGAGGTTCAGCTGGACATAAGGAGGAGCTGCTGGCTTCTAGGGTGGCTTGAACCTGAGTCTCCCAGGAACAAGCCTGAGCTGAAGGTCTATCCCCT
The DNA here is from genome assembly GCA_003661385.1 of Thermoproteota archaeon. Taxonomy (GTDB): domain Archaea; phylum Korarchaeota; class Korarchaeia; order B14-G2; family B14-G2; genus B14-G2. The sequence continues at coordinate 7,958 of QMWA01000052.1, forward strand.
CGTCTGCCTGCTTGAAGACGAGCAAGCTGAGCCTAAGCCTGGCACAGAGGTCAGCGAGGTCTTCTGGGCTCCAATGCCAGAGCTCGTCAGCAGCTGGAGCAGCGAGCTCGGAGGCTGCTTCAAGTGGAGAGGAAAGGTGGTCTGGGGGCTAACCTACAGAATCCTATTGAAGTTCGCTAGAGCACTAGAGCTGCTCAGCTAGCACACCATCCAGCTCACTCAGCCATCCCCCCACATCCCACTCCCCTGCGCTCGCACCAGCCCCCAGCATACTCCCTCAAAGCCTTAGGTGACGTGTAAGCTCTCCTACTAGCTTCCTCGAGAAGCCTCACAGCTAGACACTAAAGGGGCACAGCTGCATCAGCTGGGCTAGAAGCCTGTAGCTGCAGCTCCTAGCTTGGCTGTGAGCTCGACGCTTGGCTGAGTGGCGTAGCGCTCTGCTTGGAGGTGTTGGCTACTTGGCTGATGCTATGTCATCTGGCTTGATCACTGATATTCCTGTTAGCGCTCCGAAGACTTCTACTAGCACTACCTTGTCTGGGCTCTTTAAGCTGACTTTCCTGTCTACGATGCCAGCTAGGGCATCTATTATCTCCCTGGTATGCAGCTGGGTGTGCCTCTTCTCGACAGTTATCCTGAACGTCTCGTCTTCACCTATTTTGTGAACCAGCTCTCTGAGTGCTGCCTTCATCTCCTCTAGGTCTGTTCTCACAGTCCTCTCCAGTGGGATGTACCTCTTGGTGTACTGGAAGAGCTCAGGCCTCTCTTCCATGAGCTTCTTGACCCTCCTCACGGCTTCAACTGGGTCTCCTTCGACCCTGGCTGCTAGAAGCCCCTTTATGGGCGTTTCCTCGACTTCAACTTCACCTATGCCAGCCTCCTTGAGCACTTCAGCTGCCTCAAGCTTACCCGCAAACTCCTCTCCTCTACCAGTTGTGACCAGCATGTTCGGCTGCATACCATGCTGATATAGGCGTCAGCTTTAAACGTGACCAAGCCCTGAAGGGCTGCCAGCATGATGCTAGCTAGGAGGGTGAGGAGCTCAAGGGGCCTTAAGCTCGCTGAAGCGATCTGATGGAGCTCATGGGCAGGAGAAGCTGGAGGAGATGGGCTCTGGTATGGGTGGGCTCAGAGCTCATGGCAGAGAGGAGGCTACCAGCCTTGTTTGAGCACCGCCTCCAAGCTGGAGCTTAAGCCCAGCAGAGAGGCTGCTGAAGCCCTGCAGCGAGCATACACCAGCCCTAGCCTAGAAGCCTGAGCTCAGGTCAGGGCTGAGGAAGCTCTACTGAGGCTGCTGGATGCCTCCGTCGACGCAGCTGTTGGTGAAGCTGAGATGAGGTTTGCTATGCCAGGGTTGGGTTGAAGCTGGTGCTGTAGTCATGGGAGAGTGTATGGTGCTTATAAGCAGGGGTGGGCGCTGAGCTTAGGTGGCAAGGCCTAGTCCTTTAGAGTCCAGGTGGCTGGCGTGCTTTGGCTGAGGAGGGGTGGGCATGCCTGAGGTTGAGGTCGAGCTCCTGGATAGCCTTCTTTCTCCTGCTAAGGTTGCTGTTGTGAGGTTGAATAGGGCTGATAGGAGGAATGCCTTGAGCAGGAGCATGCTTGAGGAGCTTCTTGAGGCCTTTAGGGGGCTGAGGGAGGGGGAGGCTAGGAGCATAGTCTTGACTGGCTCAGGTAGGTACTTCAGCTCTGGTGTGGAGTTCGGGGATGCTGCAAGCGACCCTGAGGGATTCCTTAAGCTTGGGCAGCTCGTCTAC